>NZ_CAXATZ010000026.1:0-41795 GCF_963971605.1 uncultured Xanthomarina sp. | reverse complement strand
ACCTTTCAAAAAATATCGCCACACTTCAGTTTGTTAAAGCAGCAAAAGATGTTTAAAGACATCACTGATACAAATACACATCACTTAATATATTTTGACGCATTTGGGCCACGTGTCCAACCAAACCTATGGACCGAATCTGTGTTTAAAATAATGTTTGATGCTCTAATGCCATCAGGTGTCTTGGTGACTTATTCAGCCAAAGGGAGTGTGCGTCGAGCCATGCAAGCCGTTGGTTTTACTGTTGAAAAACTTCCTGGACCTCCAGGAAAACGTGAAATGCTAAGAGCCAGTAAAGGCTTATAGCATTTGGAGAGATTTACAAGTCAAATGCTTCGTGCTACAAAACAAACAGCGACTCCAAGTTTATAATATTTCGGGATAAATGCCAAGAGGAAAAACTAGGCTCTATAATTAAGTGTTTATCTAGCCATTTACGTTCATAAACCCTAAACTTTCGTTAAATCTGTTAAACCTTATTTAAAGTGACTGCTATAGCATTGGTAAATCTGTATCTTTAAATAAAAATTGACTATGAAAGTTTTAATTACAGGAGCCACAGGATTAGTAGGAAATGCCATTGTAGCTCAATGTAAAAAACATGCTATTTCTGTACATTACTTAACTACCTCAAAGCATAAAATTGAAAATAGAGAACACTATAAAGGGTTTTATTGGAATCCAGCCAATAATGAAATTGATGTGTCGTGCTTTCAAGGGGTCGATGCTATAATAAATTTGGCAGGAGCTCCCATTTCCAATAGGTGGACCTCCAGCTACAAACAAAAAATTATAAACAGTAGGCTGCAAAGTTTACAGCTTTTAAAATCTGCCATAGAGAAAGAAAACATCAAAATCAATCAAATAATATCGGCAAGTGCCATTGGCATCTACCCAGATTCTTTAACTAATTATTACGAAGAGAATTATAAAAACACCTCTACAGGGTTTTTAGGGAAAGTGGCCAAGGAATGGGAAGAGGCAGCAGATGCTTTTTCCAATTTAAATATGAAAGTCTCAAAAATTAGAATTGGTTTGGTGTTGGATGCAAAAGAAGGTGCTTTGCCACAAATGGTTAAACCTACCAAATACGGTTTTGGAGCAGCTTTTGGAAGTGGTCTTCAGTGGCAATCCTGGATTCATAAAAAAGATTTGGCCAGAATATTCATTCATGTTTTGGAGAACGGACTGGAAGGTGTTTATAATGGAGTAGCACCAAACCCTGTTACCAATCAAGAATTAACAAAAGCCATTGGGAGAACATTAAATAAACCCTTGTGGTTGCCAAACATTCCCAAGGTTGTCATGAAATTGATTCTAGGGGAAATGCATGTGTTGCTTTTTGAAAGTCAGCGAGTGTGTTCAAAAAAGATCATTGACACTGATTTTGAACATAAGTTTGTTAATCTCAAACCAGCATTGGAAGATTTATTGTAAAAAAAAACCGTTACAAGTGTTGTAACGGTTTTTTTATTTTAGAAAATCATCGTTAAGCTTTAGTGGCAGTAATGTTGATTTGTAATTCTATTTCGTCGTTAATAAACTTATCACCTAAATTATCAAAAAATGATTTAGAACCATATTGAACATTCCATTTAGAACGGTCAATGGTAAACGTTTCACTGGTAATGGTTAAAGCGTCGCCATTTTGGTCTACTGTTACAGGAATCTTGATATTGTTAACAGCATCTTTCATTTTTAAGTTTCCAGACAACATGGTTTTACCTTCAACAGTTTCCATTCCAGTCACTTCAAAAGCAGATACAGGGAACTGCTCAACATGGAAAAAGTCAGGGCTTTTTAAATGTCCTGTAAGTTTTGCATTGTCCTCTTCTTCTGCAGGAATGTCTTTTACAGTAATGGAATTCATATCAATTAAAAACGTACCACTTTCCAAGGTGTCGTTGTTTAAAGTTACCACACCACTGTCCAAGGCAATGGTTCCGTTATGGGACCCTGTAGGTTTGTGACCTGTCCACATTATGGTAGATCTTTCTGTGTCTACTATATATTTGGTTGAAACATCTGTTGTTTCTGCAGCAACTTCAGCTTCAGTAGTTTCTGCTTCCTTGGCTTTATCTTTACAACTGGTAAAAGCAATTGCCAAAGTTGCTACTGTTAAAACTGTAAGAAATCTTTTTTTCATAATAAGTTATTGTTTTTAGTGTTAAGTAGCAAAAATACATATTTGCCAGATAATATAATCTAAAAAAAATATTAAAATTTTTTGGTGACATTTTGACATTTTTACAATAATGGCAGTACTTTTGCCATCTTTAAAAAGTATTTAATATTTACAAGTACAACTATGAGTAAGAATGATGAAAAAACAGATATAACTTCGGGTCAAGTTGAAAATCAAACTGAAAATCAAGTTGATGACCAAGTTATGGAACAAGAAGAGTTAAGTAAGGAAGAACAGCTTCAAGAAGAACTGAAACTGGAAAAAGATAAATTTTTACGTTTATTTGCCGAATTTGAAAACTATAAAAGACGTACTGCCAAAGAGCGTATTGAATTGTTTAAAACTGCAAGTCAAGACGTCATGCTATCTTTGCTGCCTATTTTAGATGATTTTGATAGAGCCTATTCCGAAATTTCCAAGACCAAAGAAAAAGAACTTTTAAAAGGCGTGGAGCTTATTAACAGTAAATTAAAGAACACCTTAAAAGGTAAAGGGCTTGAAGAAATAGAGCTAGAGTCAGGAGATGTTTTCAATGCAGATATACATGAGGCGATAACGCAAATTCCTGCACCATCAGACGATTTGAAAGGTAAAATTGTGGATGTGGTTGAAAAAGGATACAAACTAGGCGATAAAATAATTAGATTTCCAAAAGTAGTTATAGGACAATAAACATATGGCAAAACGAGATTATTACGAGATTTTAGGGATTGATAAAAATGCCAGTGCAGCCGAAATAAAAAAGGCATACAGAAAAATGGCCTTAAAATATCATCCTGATAAAAACCCGAACGACAAAGAAGCTGAAACAAAATTTAAAGAAGCAGCAGAAGCCTATGAGGTCTTGAGCAATGCCGATAAAAAAGCGCGCTACGACCAATTTGGGCACCAAGCCTTTGATGGCAATGGTGGCTTTGGTGGTGGAGGCATGAATATGGATGACATATTTAGCCAATTTGGCGATATTTTTGGAGGTGCCTTTGGAGGTGGAGGTGGATTCTCTGGTTTTGGAGGTGGCTTTGGAGGTCAGCAACGTCGTGTAAAAGGTAGTAATTTGCGTATTAGGGTAAAATTAACCTTAGAAGAAATAGCCAATGGTGTTGAGAAAAAAGTGAAAGTAAGACGTAAGGTCCAAGCCAGTGGAACCACCTACAAAACCTGTAGTATGTGTCATGGTTCTGGACAGGTAACACGTATTACAAATACTATTTTAGGACGAATGCAAACTGCAACAACCTGTACAACCTGTGGTGGAGCTGGTCAAACCATTGATAAAAAGCCCGATGGTGCAGATGCTCATGGTTTAATTGTTAAAGAAGAAACAGTTTCCATAAAAATTCCGGCAGGAGTTGTAGATGGCATGCAACTTAAAGTTTCTGGTAAAGGTAACGAAGCTCCTGGGAATGGGGTTTCTGGAGATTTGCTTGTAGCCATTGAAGAAGAAAAGCACGCCACCTTACAACGTGAAGGAGACAATTTGCATTACGATTTGTATATAAGTTTGCCAGATGCTGTTTTAGGGACTTCCAAAGAGATAGATACAGTAACAGGAAAAGTACGTATTAAAGTAGAAGCAGGAGTGCAATCTGGAAAAATATTGCGTTTAAGAGGGAAGGGGATTCCTAGTATCAATGGATATGGAAAAGGGGATTTATTGGTTCATGTAAACGTATGGACACCAAAAACCTTAAACAAACAACAAAAAGACTTTTTTGAAACCATGAAAGACGATGAACATTTTGCGCCAAAACCAGAAAGTTCAGACAAATCTTTCTTTGAGAAAGTAAAAGACATGTTTTCTTAAAAAAATATACTTCCACGAATCCCTCTTCAATAGAGGGATTTTTTTTGTTTTAACAACTTATTTGTATCTAAATATCGATAGTTTATTAAAAAACACTATCTTTGAAATATCACTATTTTTAAATAGTGGTTTTTTTCTTTTTCATAGCAATTTTTTCCCATCCTAAAATATTATATATTTCAGGGTGGGTTTTGTTTTTTTTATGGCTTTTAAATTATTTCCGGATATTAAGGATTACTTTATGACATTTAATATCTTTACGTATCATAAATAACCAACCTATATGAACAACTTATTAGAAGCACAATCGGTTTCTAAAAAATTTGGCAACTTTACAGCACTTAATCAAGTGTCTATTTCTGTACCTAAAGGAAGTATTTTTGGACTTCTTGGTCCAAATGGGGCAGGTAAAACCACATTAATTCGCATTATCAATCAAATTACCATGCCAGACACTGGGCAGGTGTTTTTAGATGGAGAACCACTTCAAACACATCATATTAAGGACATAGGCTATTTGCCTGAAGAACGTGGCCTTTATAAATCCATGAAAGTTGGTGAACAAGCCATGTATTTGGCTAGGCTAAAGGGTTTGAGCAAAGCAGAAGCCAAAACCCGATTGAAATATTGGTTTGAGAGATTGGAAATTGGAGATTGGTGGAACAAGAAAATCCAGGAACTTTCCAAGGGAATGGCCCAAAAAATACAATTTATTGTAACGGTTTTACACGAACCAAAGTTGTTGATATTCGATGAGCCTTTTTCTGGCTTCGATCCCATAAACGCCATTCTTATTAAAGATGAAATTTTAAGGTTGAGAGACAATGGAGCGACTGTTATTTTTTCAACCCATAGAATGGAATCCGTAGAAGAATTGTGCGATCAAATTGCATTGATTCATCAATCCAATAAAATTCTGGATGGGAAGCTCACAGATATTAAAAAGCAGTTTAAAACCAACACCTTCGAAGTTGGCATCAGAACCTCCAATAATTTGCTGCTGGAGAAAGAACTCTCAGAAAAATTTGTGGTATCGCCTGCAAGTTTTAAAACACTTGGAGACGAATTGATGCTTAATGTAAAACTTTCAGAAAAGGATGTCCCAAATGATTTGTTGAGTTTTTTAACTTCTAAAGGGGAAGTTTCGCATTTTGTTGAGCTAATTCCAAGTGCCAACGATATTTTTATTCAAGCCATAAAGAATAATTAATATGAATCATTTATCATTAATCATAGAAAGAGAATATTTAACCAAGGTTAAAAACAAATCGTTTATAGTCATGACCATTTTAAGTCCAATCATCATGATTGCGCTTATAGCTGTTGTGGCTTATCTTTCTCAAATAAATAACAATAAGCAACGAACCATATCCATTTTGGATCAATCTGGAATTTTAAAGCATTCTTTTACAGACACAGACAACCTGACGTATCATATTTTGGAAAACATGTCTCTGGAAGAAGCCAAGGAACAAGTCCATAAAAATGAGGAATATGGCTTGCTATACATAGAAAATTTTAAGGATATAGATAAGTTGGGCGAACATATCAAGTTTTTTTCAGAAGAATCCCCTTCGTTAACGCTTATGTCTGCCCTGGAAAGCAAACTGGAAAAGCAACTCACAGATTTAAAGTTGGAGTTTGAAGGCGTGGATGTTGAAAAAATTAAAGCTTCCAGAGTACGTGTAAACATAGGTCAAGAAAGTTTTATAGGTGAAAAAACCTCAAAAATAGATAGTGTTGTAAAGCTTATATTTGGTGGTTTGGCAGGATATTTACTGTTTATGTTTATCATTATTTATGGTAATATGATCATGCGAAGCGTGATAGAGGAAAAAACCAGTCGCATCATAGAGATCATTATTTCGTCTGTCAAACCCATCCAGCTTATGTTGGGTAAAATTATTGGAACCTCTTTGGCAGGAATCACCCAGTTTGTAATCTGGATTATTTTGGGAGGTGTTTTAATGACGGTTTTATCCATGGTTTTCGGAATAGATTTTGCACAATCACAAACAGGTCAGCAGGAAATCTTAAATCAAGCCATGCAAAATCCAGATGTCAATACCGAAATCCAAAATGTTATTACAGCTTTTTACAATCTTCCTATTACCAATTTAATTATAGCCTTTATCCTGTTTTTTATTGGAGGCTACTTGTTGTACAGTTCGCTTTATGCGGCCATTGGAGCGGCTGTTGATAACGAAACAGATACCCAACAGTTTTTGCTACCTATTTTAATGCCATTGATATTAGCTGTTTATATTGGCATTTTTACGGTTATAGAAGATCCTCACGGAACCGTTTCAACAGTGTTTTCATTTATTCCTTTTACATCGCCAGTTGTCATGCTTATGCGAATTCCCTTTGGTGTGCCTATTTGGCAGCAATTGGTATCTTTAGCTTTATTGATAGGGACTTTTATTTTTACAGTTTGGTTTGCAGCTAAAATTTATCGTGTGGGTATTTTAATGTATGGAAAAAAACCAAGTTATAAAGAATTACTAAAATGGGTTAAATATTAATCTTACATGCAGAATCATTTAGATGAAATAGAGGAAATAGTGACAGATAGTGGCGCTTGGGAAACGTTTTTGGATTTTTTAAGGACTGTTTTATACGTTAATGAAGATAAAACCATAAAGATAACCATAGGCTTGGTTTTGTTGGTGTTTGTTATTTACATCATCACTACCATTGTTTTAAATTTTTTAAGGCGTATATTCTCCAGAAGGCTGCCAAAAGCAGACAAAGCTAAATTCAATACTGTGTTTTCTTTTGCCAGATGGTTGGTTTACATTATTGTATTATTGATAGTGTTCGATTCTGTAGGTGTAAACGTTACCGCTATTTTTGCTGCATCTGCAGCCCTGTTGATAGGTGTTGGTCTAGCCTTACAAACCTTATTCCAAGATATTATTTCTGGAGTTTTTATATTAATAGACCAAAGTTTGCATGTAGGGGACATTATAGAAATAGAAGGTAAAATAGGACGTGTGGAAGAAATAAAGCTACGCACAACCAGAGCCGTTACAATAGATAATAAAGTATTGGTTATACCCAATCACTTATATCTTACAAACAGTTTGTACAATTGGACCCAAAACGATACCTCCACAAGAGAGAGTGTCTCGGTAGGAGTAGCTTATGGCAGCGATGTACAACTGGTAAAAAAGTTATTGTTGGAAGCAGCCAATAAACACCCAGAAGTTTTAAGTCAACCAGAACCAGTGGTTTTGTTCACGGATTTTGGAGACAGCTCATTAAATTTTAAGTTGATTTTTACCTTAAACGATAGTTTTAAGGCCCAGTTCCCATCTAGCGATATTAGGTTTGAAATAGACAGGTTGTTTAGGGAAAATAATGTCAGTATCCCGTTTCCACAAAGAGACATTCATATTATTGAAAAAAAGAATTAAAAGATGCCAAGAATATTAATTATAGAAGACGAAGCAGCCATTAGACGCGTATTGGTTAAAATTCTCTCAGAAGAGAACAACAACTATCAAGTAGAAGAAGCTGAAGATGGCCTTATAGGTATTGAGAAAATTAAAAACGAAGATTTCGATTTGATTTTATGCGATATCAAAATGCCAAAAATGGATGGGGTTGAAGTCTTGGAAGCCGTAAAAAAAATAAAACCTGAAATACCTATTGTCATGATTTCCGGTCATGGCGATTTGGATACAGCTGTTAATACCATGAGATTGGGCGCTTTCGATTATATTTCAAAACCGCCAGACCTAAACCGTTTGTTGAACACTGTCCGTATTGCTCTAAACAGCAAGGAATTGGTTGTGGAAAACAAAATGCTTAAAAAGAAGGTAAGCAAGAATTTTGAAATGATTGGGGAAAGTGAAGCTATTACCAATATTAAAGGTATGATTGATAAAGTTGCTCCTACAGATGCTCGTGTGCTGATTACTGGACCAAATGGAACAGGAAAAGAACTCGTGGCGCATTGGTTGCATCAAAAAAGCGAACGCTCCTCTGGACCTTTAGTTGAAGTCAATTGTGCTGCAATCCCTTCAGAACTCATAGAGAGTGAATTGTTTGGTCATGTAAAAGGTGCTTTTACAAGTGCTGTAAAAGATCGAGCGGGAAAATTTGAAGCAGCTAATGGAGGCACCATCTTTTTGGATGAAATTGGCGATATGAGCCTTTCTGCACAGGCCAAAGTGTTAAGGGCTTTGCAAGAAAGCAGGATTCAGCGTGTAGGAAGCGATAAAGACATCAAGGTGGATGTACGCGTAATAGCTGCAACCAACAAAGACTTAAAAAAAGAGATAGACGAAGGAAAATTTCGCGAAGACCTCTATCATCGTTTGGCAGTTATCTTGATTAAGGTACCACCTTTAAACGATAGACGGGAAGATATTCCATTATTGATTGAGTATTTCACTGAAAAAATTTCCAACGAACATGGTACGGCAAAAAAATCATTTTCTGAAAAAGCAGTAAAAATGCTTCAGGATTACGATTGGACCGGAAATATTCGTGAACTCAGAAATGTGGTTGAAAGACTTATCATTCTTGGTGAGAAGGAAGTAGGTGAGCAAGACGTGAAACTATTTGCTTCAAAATAAATTGGACTTAAACCCTTTGCAACATGAAACATATAGATAGTGATCAGTTTAAAGTTACCAAACCTATAAAATTAAAAGATGTTAAAACATCTATCGATCTTGACGCGAGCAACAAAAAAATCGAGTCGGAACTTGAGGATATAAGAAAAAAACTGGCCAAGCTCCAAGATACCATGTATGCACATGGTAAATATGCGGTTTTGGTGTGTTTGCAAGGCATGGATACAGCTGGAAAAGACAGTTTGATCCGTGAGGTTTTTAAAGACCTAAATGCTAGAGGTGTTGTGGTACATAGTTTTAAAGTGCCAACTCCATTGGAGCTGAAACACGATTATTTATGGCGACATTATATTGCGCTTCCCGCTAGAGGAAAAGTAGGGGTTTTTAATAGAACACATTATGAAAATGTGTTGGTAACTCGCGTACATCCAGAATATATTTTAGGCGAAAATTTACCAGATGTTACTTCTTTGGATGATATTAACGATACTTTTTGGGATAAACGTTTTGAACAGATAATTAATTTTGAAAAACACATAGCAGAAAACGGCACCATAATTTTTAAATTTTATCTACATCTTTCTAAAGACGAACAAAAAAACCGATTGCTTCGTAGGTTGGAAAAGAAAAACAAAAACTGGAAATTCTCTCCTAACGATTTAAAAGAACGGGAACTCTGGGATGAATATCAAGCATTTTATCAAGATGCCATAAACAGAACATCCAAACCTCATGCGCCTTGGTACGCCATTCCTGCAGACGATAAGCCTACAGCTAGAATTCTTGTGGCTCATATTATATACGAAGCTTTAAAGCAATATAAGGATATTAAAGAACCGGAATTGGATGATGAGGTTAAAGCAAATTTGGAGCTTTATAAAAAACAACTGGAAAGTGAGCAATAAAAAAACCGACTTTTATAATCTGTTCAACAATTTGTTTTTTTAATAACAGTATTTTTATTTTTTAATTTTTTCCCATGCGATACATCATTTTATTTCTTAGTTTATTTTTAGTTTTAAACACAACTGCACAAACCGATACAGAGGTTATAAAAAATCTATACAAAACCTCTTTAACAAATGGCAACAGTTATCAATGGTTGGACCATTTGTCTAATCAAATAGGTGGACGTTTGTCAGGTTCCTTAAATGCAGAAAAAGCAGTAGAGTACACAAAAGAAGAACTCGAAAAATTAGGCTTGGACAAAGTTTGGCTTCAACCGGTTATGGTGCCTAAATGGGTTCGTGGTGCGCCAGAATTTGCTTTTATAGAATCGGCTTTTGGAGCCACAACCAATGTGAATATTTGTGCCTTGGGAGGTTCTATTGCAACACCGTTTGGAGGTATAAAAGCTCATGTGGTGGAGGTTAAGAGCATGGATGAGTTAGAGGCTCTAGGAAAAGAAAACATTGAAGGGAAAATAGTGTTTTTTAACAAACCAATGCAAGCCGATTTAATCCAGACTTTCGAGGCTTATGGAGGTTGTGTGAATCAAAGATATTCGGGAGCTATGGAAGCTGCAAAGTATGGAGCTGTTGGAGTCTTGGTTCGTTCATTAAGTTTACGACAAGACAATTTCCCACATACAGGAAGTATGACTTATGGTAATTTACCATTGTCCAAACGTATTCCTTCAGCAGCCATAAGTACCAACGATGCCAATACCTTAAGTAGTATGTTGGCTTTAAATAAGGATATTAAATTTTATTTCAGCCAAACCTGTAAGCAATTAAATGATGTTCAATCTTACAATGTGATTGGTGAAATTAAAGGGAGTCAGTTTCCAAACGAGTATATAGTAGTTGGAGGACACCTGGATTCCTGGGATTTGGGAGATGGAGCTCACGACGATGGAGCAGGAGTTGTACAGTCTATGGAAGTGCTAAGGTTGTTTAAAGAAACAGGTATCAAGCCTAAACGCAGTATTCGAGTGGTGTTATTTATGAATGAGGAAAACGGACTTCGTGGTGCCACAAAGTATGCTGAGGTCGCCAAACAAAAAGGAGAGACACATATTTTTTCTTTGGAAAGTGATGCTGGAGGTTTTACACCTAGAGGATTTAGTTTTGATTGTAATGATGCAAACTTTAATCAAGTTTTGGGCTGGAAAGAGTTATTTAAACCTTATTTAATACATTATTTTGAAAAAGGAGGTAGTGGCGCAGACGTTGGACCTTTAAAAACAGATACCAATGTCTTGGCTGGTTTGCGTCCAGATTCTCAACGTTATTTCGATTACCATCATGCTGCAAATGATACCTTTGATGCTGTAAATAAGCGTGAGTTGGAACTTGGGGCAGCTACCATGGCAAGTTTGGTCTATTTGTTTGATACCTATGGTTTGGTTAAATAGTTTGTTTTATGAATGTCTTTTTTAAAGAAGAACAAAGATTTTCACAGTGGTGGCTTTGGCTTATTATAATAGGACTTGGTAATATTCCGGTTTTTGGTATTTACAAACAGTTTGTTCTTGGAGAAGCATTTGGAAACAATCCCATGTCTGATGTTGGTCTTATGCTGTTTTCTGCATTTATTTTTGGAATTATTGTTTTATTCTGGCTTATGCGCTTAAAGACTGAAATTAATAATGATGGCGTTCGTGTTAGTTTTTTTCCTTTTGTAAAGAAACATTTTTTATGGACAGACATCAAATCTGCACGAGTTATAAAATATAGATTTCTTGGTTATGGAATAAGAATAGGACTGACTCATGGCATAGTCTATAACATGAAAGGGAACAAAGGCTTATCTTTGGAACTCTTTAACAAGAAAAAATATTTAATAGGAACACAAAAAGAAGAAGAGCTACAAAGCGTGTTGGATAAACTAAGGAACTCCAATATAATCGGTTAAATGAGGGCTTTTTGCTTTATTTCTATTTTTTACTCAAAAATCCAACAACAACTAGAAAAATTTAATTAAAGGAATAAATATACACTTGCTCACTCTTTTTTTCTTAATTAAGTTTTGACGTATTTTTCTAAAAACCTTTATCATAGTTTAAACTAACTCAATAAATTATAAGTGATAAGCATTTTGCTGTTTTTAGTCCAACGGATCCAACCATTTCCTTTTTTATTGAAGTTATCATCCATGAGTTCAACATACATCCAATCATTTTGAATTTTTACAGGACGCATAAAACTGTAAGAGGTTGCAATTGTTCCTGCATGATCTAAAGGCTTTACATATATTTTGTGTTTTGAAGGCTCTGGAAATTCAATACTATGAACACCTAACAAGAATTCAGGCCAATAATGTAATTTTCCAGAATAGCGATCCACAAATGCAGTTTGATTATTGGTTGAATTAACGATGACTTCAATAAAATCGAGCGAAATGGATTTGACTTTAAAATACAGTAGGTCGTAATCCAATTTTAAATGTTCTGGAACCAACCAAGGTGGCGCAGTTGCAATATCAAAACCGCCATATTCGCGTTGTTTGAAGGTAATACTATCAGTTGGCATGTGTTCTTGAACCGATTTTCCATGGGTTAGGTTACCATAGAAATACAATACCTTGTTTTCATAGAAATTAGGTGTGAACATACCCAAACCCATTTCAGAAGTCGTTTGCCTCCTTATCTCTGGATTTAAAAACATTGCCATTGGTTTTGTTTGTGCTTTATTTGTGGTTTCTTGAGTTTTTGGTCGTTCTATTTTTTGCTGTTCGTTCTCTAATTTTTCTCGTTGACGCTTTTGGTAATTGACATAGAAATATGCAAAAGACGCAACAATAATGAGCGTTAACAAACCATTAATTTTAATGATACTATGTCGTTCAGCTTTTATAGCTGTAAATATTGATAAACACAACCCAATAAACGCGCCAATCACACCATAACCAAACACAATGGCACCACCAGCCAACATTTGTCCTTTTCCTGCTTCTGTAATGCTAGCATAAACGATGCCTAGAAAGAAAAATGCAATAATGGCTAAAAAGTACATTAAAAAACTATAGGGCTTAACTGCTTGATGTGCCATGATTAAAAGCTTAGTATTTTTGTAACGGTTTCACCTTGTTTTACTTCAATAGTAAAGGTTTCTGAGTTGCCTTTATGAGCTCCCAAAGTCACAACTTTTACACTATATGTACCAGGATTTAATAAAAATTCACGTGGATTGTTATTTGTAGAGGTGTATGTTCGTGAACCAGCGACCCAGGTTTTGGAATTTATTTCTGTAAAATTCACTGTGGCATCAATAAGCTCTCCATTTGATGTTTGTACGCCAATCATGGCAATTCCTGTTTCAAAATTATGTGTTATTGGAGTTGTTGAATTAGATGTTATTTCAATATTATTAATTTCAAAGTAGGTGTCAACACCTTTCATGGCAAGCGCTTGAAAGGTAATCTTATAATATCCTGCTGGAACTTCCATGGTTTTTTGTTCACCATAAGTTCTAGTTTGGGCAACCACTTTTCCTGAATTAATATCAAGCATTTTTACCATGGTATCCCAACCTTCATCATTATTTGTAGTTGTTACCGCTAAAGTGCCACCATCAAAACTGATGTTTTCATGTTTGATGTCGCCTTCTTTCATTTCCACAGTAATTGAAGTTCCAGGAATATCTGTGCCTTCAAGTGGTTTAATGGCAATATCGTACTTTCCAGGAGGTAGATACACCCAACCTGAATCTCTATAGGTTCTGGAGCCATCAATAGCTTCATTGGTACCTGTTTTTTTTGCAACTATCCATGCATCTACAGGTTCTCCGTTTTTTGAGGCATAAATAGAAAAATTGCCTTCAGGTTTATCTACGGTTTGTGTTGTGGCCTCTATAAGTCCTTCACCTAAACCACTGGCATCTGCAGCATTATAGTAGTTACCACCACCAGCATCTGCAGCGCATTTTAGTTGTTCGGTTTCTGCTTCTTTCAGTCCAAAACCTACAATGTGGAGTTTAAAATCAATGCCATCTGCTTTAGCCTTTGCAACGACATCACAAATATTGCCATCGCAGGATTCAATACCATCGGTAATTAAAATGATGGTAGCTTTGGTACCGCTTTCCTTTAATGAATTAATGGCTTGTGCGGCAGAACGCGCTAAAGGTGTTTTTCCTAAAGCATTTATTTTACTAACCGAATTGGTGATGCTGGTTTTGGAGCTGTTGTTTAAATTAATCAATAACTCAATGTCATTACAATCTCCTTTTTCTCGGTGACCATAAGCCATAAGCCCAATATTTTGGTTTTCTGGTAAACTGCTCACAGTGGTGGCTAATACCTCAGAAGCAATGTCTTTTTTTGTTTTACCGTCTAATTGTCCCCACATGGAACCACTGGCATCGTAGATAAATAGAATAGGAGATGGGGCTTTTTGTTCTTGTGCGACTAGTTTTGAAAGAAAACAAAACACACACAGAATAAAAGCTAAGCGTTTCATAATGAGATGTTTTAAGTGATTTAAAGATACTTAAAAAAACAATTCGCTTGACATAATTTGCCTGATTTTTAGAGATGGGTAATTATTTAAAGGTACCGTCATCAACATCCTTTATAAATGAAATTAGACCTTTGAAATATACTTTTTGATCGTCGTATTGGGCTAGATGACTTCCGTTGGGACATAATAGAAAACGACCGTTTGGAAGTTCGTTTGCCATCCATTCCATATGTTTAGGGTCCATGGTATCATGTGTTGCACCAATAACAAGAGTTGGTGTATTGATTGTTTTTAATCTGTCTGAAACATCCCAGTTTTTTAGGGTTGCGTTTCCTGCCATGCTAAATTCACTTGGTCCTTGCATGTAGAGATAAATTTTTGGATTTAAGTGTTGAAAAGCTAATTCAACAGACTTTGGCCATTCTTCCAATGGTAAACGAAGCGCGTGTTTGCTATAGTAATGGGTCATTAATAGCTCTGTATATCTTGGGTTTGCATAATCCTCTTTTGCCTCTAACTCTTTGATTTCCTTTAAAACTTCAGGAGGCATTTGTGGGCCTAAGACTTCTTCAGCATATTTACCATATTCTGGAGCACTCGACATCATATTGGAAATTATCAATCCTTTTAAATTGTCTTGATATTTTAATGCGTACTCCATAGCAAGTATGCCTCCCCAAGATTGGCCATATAGATAGAAATTGTTTTTGTCCATATTCAAAGCCTTTCTTACCTGTTCAACTTCTTCCACAAAATGTTCTGTGGTCCAAAGGGTTGAATCGTTTGGTTTATCGCTATAATAGGAATCCAATTGATCGTAATACACATATTCTATTTCTTCGTTTGGAAAATAGCCATCAAAACAATCAAAAAATTCATGCGTACCACCTGGTCCTCCATGTAGGAGTAAGACTTTTATTTTAGGATTGTTTCCAACACGTTTTGTATAAACTTTGAATATGCCTTTGGACGTTGTAATTGGGATCATGTTAATGCCTCCAGTGAATTGATCTTCACTATTTGAATAATCCATGTAAACCGATTTGGATTCGGTTTGAGTAAGCTCTTGGTTTTTTTGACATCCCAAAAAGAAGCCCAAAAATATAATGATGGCAAAAAAGTATCTCATAATAATTGAAATTTAGTAATCATTTGAATTCTAAGTACGCGATATTTATGTTAGCATAAAATCGGATTAGGATGAAACATTCATATTTTTGTCCGAATAGGCTTATTTTTTTACCAAAATCAATTTATAAGAAATTGTATCAATATTTATTATTGAACTTTAGGTAAAATAATAATAAATATATGTGCATTTACTCCAAGTCTTCGTCTTTAATGTCAATCACTTCTTGTATGTCTTCTACAGCTTGGGGTTCTTGTATGCTGTCTGTTGCTGATTTTTCGGTATTTATTTTTTGTAGTTCCGATTGTAGCTCTGAAGAATTCCAATAACCATATTCCGTTACAATTTTATTGTCAATAAATTGATAGGTAATATGAACAGGGATGATTATCTGTTTGTTGTTTGCAGCCAAATTCCCTTTCCATAGACCCCAAAAATTCACCCAGGTTTTTCCGTTGTTATCTTCCACCATCTCATATTCCCTGTTTTCATCTTCAAAGGCACGAGTAGAAAAATAGACATCGTTTTTTTTATGAAATTCTGCAAGTTCTTTTGGAGACAGGACATTTGATCTGGTGTTGTAATAAATATGGGCTGTATCTGCATAATGGGACATGAGTTTTTCCCATTCTTGGTAGTCGTAATCGTTAATGGCAGCTTTAACAATTTCTATTTGTTCAGAATTTTGTGTGTAGCGAGGTTTTTTTTCACAGGATGTGAAAATCAATAATAAACATCCAATTAAGATAAGATTTTTCATGATTTATGGCTTTTAAGTGACATTTTAATAGTGTTAAATTAAGAAGGGTTCACGTGATGTTGCAATAAAGAATTCCAAATTGAGCAAAACAATTAGGCTATTGCAAAAGCATCTGTTTAGCAGAGCAGAAAAGGGCAATTTGCTATAAAGTATATGTTTTTTAGAGAACTAGCTTTAGTTTAAGAGGCTAGTAGTCAAGTTAAAAATACAAAATAATCGTGAATGTTATCTTACAAAGAATGTTTTTCTTTTCCCATAATAGGCATAACTAAACATAAAAAAGCTTTTATGCACGTATTAACAGGTTTTGTGATGACCTAAAGGAATGAGTTTTTTACTGCATTTTATATACTTTCAAAACAAATACAATTAGGTGTCACCCTAAAAGAGATGGTTAAGGATAGGTAATGGATTTTAAATTATTTTAATTATACTTATAATGGTGTTACATTGTTAGCGTAAGACCACCATCTACCGTAAGCGTTGAACCACTTATGTAACTTGACTCGTCTGAACAGAGGAATAAAATGACTTTCGCCATTTCTTCTGGTTTTCCAGCACGTTGTAAATGAACTTTTGGGATGATTCCTTTGTCATACAAATCGTCTCCAAAAAGGTCTCTGATTCTGCTGTGCATTGGCGTTACGGTTATTCCAGGGCACAAGAGGTTCACTCTAATGCCTTTTGGGCCTAATTCGGCAGAAACGCTTGAAGTTAACCCAACAAGGCCATGTTTTGAAGTCACATAAGCTGATCCAGCAGGAAACCCAAGGAAAGAATTGACTGAACCAACATTGACAATAGCCCCAGAATGACCACCTGATAGCATGGCTTTTGCTTGGTATTTCATACATAAAAAGACACCTTTAAGATTGATATTCATCACCTTGTCCCAAGATGCTTCCGACAATTCGGTAATAGGTGCGATTTCTCCTTCTATACCAGCATTGTTCACGGCATAATCAATACGACCAAATGTCTCCATGGTATGTGCAACCATTTGTTCAACCTCTTTACTGTTGGAAACATCTGTTTGTATGGCAGTAGCTTTGCCACCATTGGCTTTAATGGCATTGACTAAATTGTGTAATTCATTTTCCCTACGAGCAGCTACCACGACGTTGGCTCCTTTTGCAGCAAAGGCTTCGGCAGTCGATTTCCCAATGCCACTACTTGCTCCTGTAATCAATACTACTTTTTTTTTCATGACTATTTATTTTTTGAATTTTTTAAGATATTTATTTAAGCTTACTATAAAAGATATTTTTTTTATTTGTTTAAACTTATAATGTCCAATCGATTAATTGGTGTCATAAAAGAACGTTTATCCTTCCACAATTCCTATCAATAAGGTTGCGCCACCAGTTGCAAAATTGTCTAAGTCTTTAGCAGTAGCTTGACCTTCTGGAGAAGACATGGTTGCTTGCATGGTTTCAGGATTGGAAAACCAAAACTCTGCCATTCTATAATAAGCTGGTTTGGAGCCATCTGGAGAATTCATGAATTTTGTAAGTTCAATTTTTAGGTGATCTTTCATTTTAGACGCTTTTGGTAAATGGGTGTTTACATAGTAGGTTTCAAATGTTTCAATGTCTGTTGGGTGTCCATATAGTACTGTTAATTTAATCATGATTTTATGTTTTAACTGGTTATTATGAATGTTGCTTCCTTTGTAGCAGATAATCGAAAGACCTACTCATATCTGGGCATATGGGAGTCTCTCTCTGCAATTTGATGGACAAGTGCAGCATAACTTGCATTAATTATCTTGTTGCTTTCTTGTAAGCATTCTATATGATATTAATCTGTGTAATATATAATGCTTTTCAATTCAATGGATAATGAATGATTTGAAAACCAGAAATTTTACCATAGTCGAATACATCATGATCTGTAATATTGGTGTTTTGTATGGTTGGATTATCCACATCCAAATCCCATAAGGTTTCAGCATTTCTTCAAAAATGGATCTTACATCTTCATTTTCTTGCAAGTAAATCTCTTTTATTTGTCCAGCAACATTAACCATATTGAGATAAGCTGAAGTTTTTTCAACATCTTTATTTACAGGTCGTTTCTTTTGCTTTCCGAAAGTGTTTTTTAGCAAAATGCATAGATTCGAAACATCCTAGCTTATCGTCTCCCAAAAGTGCTGTCCTCATAGTTCGTTTTTAACCTTCATTATTCGTTATTCTGTTTTATGTACTTCCATCTCTATTTCTATAAGAAACTCTGGTATGGCTAATTCCTTGACTCCTATCCAAGATCCTGTTGGAAAATGGTTTTTATAAATTTCAGCTCTATAAGCTGCAACTTCCAAAAAGGTAGGCATGTTTGTTGTAAAGATGTTTTCTACAACCACATCGTTAAACGTACAGCCATAATGGTTTAATATTTTTTCTAGATCGGCATAACAGTTTTTCATTTGTTGTTTCAAGTCTCCTACAGCAGTAGGATTGCCTTGTTCATCCATACTAACAGCACCAGATATTTTTATACTGTTGCCAATTTTTACGGCATGCGAATAACCATAGGCTTTTTCTACTTCTGGGCGTAATAGGAAATACTCTGGCACATCTGCAACTTTTATTGTTGCTTCCACTGGTTCGGATTGGTTTTGAGTGTTTTCTGCATTTTCTTTACAGCTTATCAGTGAAGTCATTGTTGTGAGCAATATAACAGTAAAACATAATAAGAGTGTTTTTTTCATGATTATTTATTTTGAAAAGTTATTTAAAGTTAATTTCACAGGACGAAAAGGCAGACCCAATTCACGTTCTGCCATTTGGTTTTGGTATACTGTAATTGGCCTGTTTTTAGGTGCTTTTTGGTTCAACATTAAGTTGATGTCTGATAAAGGATAACTTTCGCTGGATAACAAATAGTTTTTCCCATGCAAACCTGAAATGGTCGCAGCTTTGTAAACTCCTATGGCAACATCTTTTACATCTACAAGGGCAAACAAAACATCCTTGTCGTAAAACATTTGGATAAAAGGGTTTGGAGCAATTTTGTTTTTAAAAAGAAACTGTAACCCAGTTGAGGTGGAATCTTCTCTTTTGGACAAGGATTTACCCATAACGGCTACTGGAGATACGCTGGTAATTTCAAAATCCAAATTTGGGGTTTCTGCAATAAATTTGCGAACCGTTTCATTGGCAATAAATTTGGCCTGTGCATAAGGATGACTTTCCTCACTCATATATGGTGTACTGTTTTCGTTAAATACATCTGTTGGTTTTTTACCATTTGCTGGTAAGGGGAAATTGGTATTCCATGCAGCAACAGAAGCAATTAACACCACTTTTTTTACCATAGGTGTATCTTTTATAATTTCCAGGAAATTTTCGGTCCCTTTTATGGTTGGATCTAACAATTCGGTTTTGGCATCTTTAAAATCCAACTGAAAAGGTGTGCCACCATGAATAATAATGTCGCAATTTTTTACAAATTCTTTTAACTGTTCTTTGTCTTCAACATTCAATTCGCTGAGATATAAATGGTCAGAATGATCTAAATTCATTAAGTGCTCATATTTTTCTTGGTTTGAAATGTCTGTTGTTGAAACTTTAACTTCAAAACCCTTATCTAAAAACAGTTTTGTGATGTAGCTTCCAATAAAGCCAGAACCACCTATAATGCCTACTTTATCCATGGGATTTTGTTTTTTTATTGTTGAATGTTTTTTTAAATAAAAACAGACAGATTTTAGATCGTTTGTGACTTGACATTTTTGTTTAAAAATCACCAAAACCTTAAACCTCAAGTAAAACGATTTCTATAAATTTCCCTCTATAAAAAATTAACCTGCCTGTTTTGTTTGTGCATTTGGTTTATTGAATAAATTTTATGAGCACTCCATTTTCAAGTAACCAAGTATGTTGAAATACCATGTGGTTTATCATGCCTTTTTCCATGTTTTTGCCTGAAATAATTCCAGTAACCAAAATATGGTCACTGTCTATTTCAGTTATGGTCATGTTGCTGAACATGAGGTATTCCCATTCGTTATTAAATTCTGTAATTATGTTCTTGACCTTGGTTGAATTAATGATTTCAATGTTTTGGTTTTTATGGCCATTGCTAAATTGGTATTTAGGGGAAGGACTTACAATATGTCTAGTGTTTGAAACTTGATTTACAATTATATGATTGTAGACTTCCTCTATGGTTATAATATTGTTCTCTTGTGATTTTGTAACTATTGGCAACATCACAACAAAAATGGTTAGTACCAGTTTGATCTTTATGGATTTCACAATGTTTAGGTATTGATTAATAATAGCTTTTACTTTAACTAAGTAACTTAATTGCACAACCAATTGAAAGTGGGTTAGGACGAAATGGTGTTATTAATGTCCGAACATCCTTTTTTAGTTATCTAAAGAAATAGGTGTCACCTATTAATTTTTCAGGAGACAGGGTTTTGTGCTATTATATTGTATGTAAGCGTTTTAAGAGTTCGGATTTTAGCTGCTTGCTTATGGGAATGGCTTTTCTGGAAACAACTACATGACTTGTGGCAATTTCATCTATTTGTGAAATATTGACAATAAACGACCTGTGAATTCTTAAAAAGTGATCTTGTGGTAATTTTTGATCTATGTCCTTTAAAGTGGTTACTATTAAGAACTCTTTGCCTTTAGAATAAATTCGGCAGTAATTACGTTCGGCTTCTATGTAAAGAATGTCTATGATATTTATTTTTACCATTTTTTCATGATGACGAACAAAAATACAATCATTAAGTATTAAAGGGTCTTCATTGTCCAATGTGTGTTCTTTGGGAGTTGTGTTATTGTCTTTTAAATGGGTTGCAGTAAGTTCAATGGCGCGCTGTAAATCCAGTTTTTTAAAAGGTTTTGAAATAAATGCATAAGGGTTTGTGGCTTTGGCTCTATTAAAGTTTGCATCGTCTGCATTCGCCGTAAGGTAAATAATGGGAATATGGTAATCTTGTTGCATTAAAAGAGCTGTTTCAATACCATCTATTTTTCCTTTTAAGTTAATGTCCAACAAGACCATGTCTGGTTGATGTTGCTTTATATGTAGGAGTGCTTCTTCTCCACGAGGAATAATTCCGGTTACTTCATAGCCTAATGAGGTTAGCTGCAAAGAAATATTGGCTGCAATGATCATTTCATCTTCTACGATTAATATTTTTAATGGAGGATTCATTTGTTATGCAGCGGATTTTAATTTAAAGTGAAATAGAACAGACGTGCCATTATGCGATTCTTCTTTCATTTCACCATTCAATTGTTTGGTTAAAAGTTTGATAAGTTGAGAGCCAAAACCGGTTCCCTTTGGAGCGATTCCTTGGGTTTTGCCAATGCCGTTATCCACCACCTTGAGTGTTAAAGTGTCAGGTTTGTCTTTAAGTAGGCTAATTTGGATGTTCCCTTTTTGGTTTTCAGGAAAAGCATATTTTAAAGCATTGGTCAAAAGTTCGTTCACTATCAACCCAATAGGGACAGCAGTGTCCACATCCAACTCCAATTGCTCCATGGCACATTCAATTTTTATTTGATCTTCACTATTAAAGGTGTCTAGAATCCCTTCACTTAAATTTATGAAATAATCTTTCATTTCAATACTCCCTAAATTTTCGCCTTGATAGAGTTTTTGATGGATGATTCCCATGGACTGAACCCTATTTTGACTCGCTATCATGGCATCTTTGGTTGCAGAGTCTTCCAGTTGTGCAGACTGTAAGGAGATTAAACTTTTTACCAACTCCAAATTGTTTTTTACGCGATGATGTATTTCTTTGAGAAGGAGCTCATTTTGTTTGTTTTTTGTTTCCAATTCCAAATTTAAAACTTGGAGCTTTTTACGTTTTTTTCTAATATTCCTCATGCTGGAAAACATGCCTATTAAACTAAAGGTCAATAAAGCCGCAATGGTTATATACAGGATTTGGGTTTTTTGCTGTTGGGAGATTTTTGCTTTTTGGACTTTTATGGTTTCTTCCTTTTTTTCAGTTTCGTATTTTGTTAATAGGTTGGACATTACCTTATCACTTTCAATAGCAGCAGTACTATCTCTCATAACCCTTGCTTTTTTCTGGTATTCCAGGGCTTTTGGATAATTGCCTAATTTCTCGTATATGGTGCTTACATGTTCGTAATTTTCTGTAAGATTAGAGACATCTCCATTGGATTCCTGCAAATTTACCGTTAGGAGCTGGTATTTAAGTGCATCGTTGTAGTTTCCTAGAAGCAAGTTTATTTCCCCTAAATTGGCAGTAATAACATATTTGGCATTTTCATACTCGATTTCCTTAGCTTTGGCTAAAGCCGTTTCATATTCAATTTTAGCCTCTTGATGTTTGCCCATACGTTTAAGTGCATTCGCTTTGTTGTTTCTAAAGTTTATTAAATCATAAGTGGACACATTTTGCTGATAAGCCAATAACAATGCATCATTAAAATAGTTATAGGCTTTTTGGTAAGACCCCAAATACATATGTGTGTCGCCAGCAGAGGTGTAAGCATAGACCAATTCGGTGTTTAGCTTGTTTTTTTTGCTTATTTCTATGGTTTTTAAAGCGTATTCCAGGGCTTCATTATGTCTGCCTTGTTTGTTTAGGTCTTCAGAAATCCGACTGTATGCACCAGCAATTCCTGTGTTGTCCTGAATTACTTCCATAAGTTTCAAGGCCTCAAGATCCAGTTTTAGGGCTTGTTCAATATTCCCTCTTCTTTTGTGTACCCAAGCAATCTTAAAATAGGTGGTTGCCTGACCTTTTTTGTTGTTAATGGCTTTGTAACCGTTTACGGCTTTATTGAAATAAGTGGTTGCTGAATCCAATTCCAATAAATTGGCATGGATTCTTCCGGTCATTTCATAAAATTTGGGCTGCCATTCTTTGTTTTGGTTTTTTTCAGAAAGTAAAACCCCTTGTTTGGCATAATCGAGAGCTGTTTCAAAATCTGTTTGAAATGCTGTGTTGGCCAGCTCGTCTATTATGGCCAGTTTTAAATTTTTGTCTGTTTCTTTTTGAAGCGCTTCTGATAAGCTATCCATTTTTTTGGTTTGGGAAAAAACTAATGGAGTATGGCATAGAAGTACAAAACACAATAGGGTTTTAAAGTATTTTAAAATAAAAAAAGGCTCGAATGAGAACGTGAATTTTTTGGCACAACGAAGAGATGTTGCACTGGCAAGCACAATGGGCTTTAGTTTGTTAGTTTTCATAAGTCTTTTGTACGCTATTAAAAAGACTTGAGGAGAGTTTAAAGATAGTAAAAAAAACTACATATTAACAAATTCATAACCTGCTAGTCCAAAAGGTTTTAGGTCGATTCCGGTTTCATTTAACAATATACCATGTTCCAAATATGCCTTTAAATTGGCTAACCAAAAGGTCCAACCATTACTACAGCTATAAAAAATCTCCAGTTTGCTTTTTTCATCTTGTGGGATTTTGGACTGGGTTAAGGAGAGCAATATGGCTTCTTTTTTCTGTTCCAGGTTTATGGTAACCTCACAGCTTCCAGCAAACAAAAACTTTATAAAATCCTTCCCATTTGTTTCAATAATTTTCCCTTCTTCTTTCCCGTCCCAATTATGCCAATACCAAAAATAGCTGTCATTTGGTTTTATAAAATCTGATTTATTAATAGGCTTGTTGTCTCTTAAAAACACTGCATCTTTTAAAAACCATGACGTGAGACCTTCTGATGTAGCCCAACACCAATATAGTTTTTCCGTTGTGGCATGAATGTGGATGCGTTTTGTAAACGATTCCCAAGTTAGTTTGTTCATTATGGAAAATTTACTTTTAAAAGTACAAAATTATATTTCAGTACAATTAACACTTTAACGGTATTTTTATACAATTGTCCTATTTTTTATACTTAATATGCTCTTTTTGATAGATTTGAGGAAAACTAACTTATATGAAAACAAAACTACTTTACTTATTTTTATCAATTCCTGCAATGATTTTTTCGCAAGTGCCAATAGCAGGCTTTAACAGTTTAAGTGGATCTAATTATGCTGAAGTAACCTCAAGCGGTTCTGTTGATCAGACTACAAGTGGTCCAAACCTAACTTGGAACTTTACAGATCTTGTAGCAACGGGAACTCAAAATGAAGATACCTATAACCCTCCCACACCCGTAAATCTTAGTAATTATCCTGGAACTACTAATGTAGCAACTATTACCAATACTAACAATCCGACAAATATTAATTATATCTTTGAGAAAATTGAAATGTCTACTGTTTCTTTAACAGGTGTTGAAAGAGATGAGTTACAGTTTAATTATACAAATAACGCATTAATTGGTACATTTCCTTTGTCTTATAATACAGTAAGTTCTGATCCGGTTTCAGGTAGCTTTACTATTGCTAATACACAAATTGGAACTATAGTAGGGACTTTTAATGGAACCATTGATGTTGTGGTTGATGCTTATGGTACCTTACAATTAAATGATATTGGTGAAGGGTCATATATAGGATCTGTTACAAGATTGAAAGTTGTTCAAAATTTAACATTAAACGCTACATCACCTTTTCCGGTTAGCGCTGCAGCATCTCAAACATCATACTACTATTATGATAATAACAATAATAATTTGATGTTTAGAACCAATAATTTTGTTGTCGGTTTACTTAATGTAAACGAGACTGTTATGGAAAGTTTGTTACCATTAAGCACCTTAAATATTGCTGAAAACAACTTAGAATCAAGAGAACTTACCATAGTTCCAAACCCAGTTAAAGATGTTTTGAATATACATTTAAGTAAGAACGAGACAATAAGTTCAATTGTTCTAATAGACTTAAGTGGAAGACAGGTTTTGTCTATAAATGACCATTTAACATCCATTTCCGTTTCCAACTTAAAAGCAGGTATGTATATTGCCAATATTGCAACAGATAAAGGTGCTTACTCTAAAAAAATATTAAAAAAATAACCCGTTATACTTATAAAAAAAAGCGTTTCGGTTTCTGAAACGCTTTTTTTGTTTATTTAGTGAGGTCGATTTCTATTTGGTTTTTAATAATGTCGTCAAAAGTTTCCCTTTTTCTAATAAGGTGTGCTTGGTTGTTGTGCCAGAGAACTTCAGCAGGACGATATCTGGAATTATAGTTAGACGCCATGGAAAAACAATAGGCTCCAGCATTCTTAAACGCTAATATATCTCCTTCGGTTATTTCTGCAATACGTCTGTTGTTTGCAAATGTATCGGTTTCACATATATATCCAACTACAGAATAGAAACGCTCTCTACCTTTAGGATTGGAAATGTTTTCAATTTCATGTTGAGACCCATAAAACATGGGACGGATTAAATGATTGAACCCAGAATCGATTTGAGCAAAAACTGTTGAGGTTGTTTGTTTAACCACGTTCACCTTGGTTAAAAAATATCCAGCTTCACTCACTAAAAATTTACCAGGTTCGAAAGCTAGGGTCAATTCTTTGCCATATTCTTTACAGAATTCGTTAAATCTTTTGGTTAGTTTTTTTCCAAATTCTTCAATATTGGTTTCAATATCCCCTTCCTTGTATGGAACCTTAAAACCAGAACCAAAATCAATAAATTCCAAATCTTTAAAATGTTTGGCTGTTTCAAACAAAATTTCACTGGCATATAAAAACACATCAATATCCAAAATGTCACTTCCAGTATGCATGTGAATCCCATTAATGGTCATCTGGGTGTTTTCAACAATTCTAAGGATGTGAGGGATTTGATGAATTGAAATCCCAAATTTACTGTCAATATGCCCAACAGAAATATTGGTGTTTCCGCCAGCCATAACATGAGGGTTTATGCGGATACAAACAGGAATGTTTGAGTATTTGGTTCCAAATTGTTCCAAAATTGAAAGATTATCTATATTAATCTGTACCCCAAGGTTTGCTGCAATTTCAATTTCTTCAAGAGATACGCCATTGGGAGTGTAAATTATTTTATCAGCCGAAAACCCAGCCGTTAAACCCAATTTCACTTCTTGTATGGAAACGGTATCCAATCCTGCCCCAAGCGAATGCATGAGTTTTAATACCGAAACATTGGACAAGGCTTTTACGGCATAATTAATTTTCACCTGTTTGACCTTATTAAATGCAGTTGTTAAACGTTTGTATTGAGAGACTATTTTCTCAGAGTCGTAAACATAAACAGGACTTCCATAATCCTTCGCAATTTGTAATAAGGTTTTTGTGTTCATTTGATTTATTATTTTTTTTGAAGCGTAAAACTAAAAATTATTTAATATAACCAAGTTCATTTTTAGCATTATTATTTCATATTTCAGTCATTTAAAAAGTATACTAATACTTCCTGTAAAAAATATTGGTTAAAAGCAATAGGTTGTTTACTTTTGTGCCACAATAGATTTAAGAGATTTCTTCTTTTAAATAAATGACAATTAATTTAATAAAGATGAATTTACACGAATATCAAGGAAAAGACATATTAGCAAGCTTTGGCGTACGTATTCAACGTGGTATTGTTGCAAAAAATGCTCAAGAAGCTGTAGCAGCAGCCAAACAATTAACATCTGAAACAGGAACAAGTTGGCATGTTATAAAAGCTCAGGTTCACGCTGGTGGACGTGGTAAAGGTGGAGGAGTAAAGCTTGCCAAAAACCTTCAGGAAGTGGAACAGATTGCAGGTCAAATTATTGGCATGAACTTAATTACGCCACAAACTTCTGCCGAAGGGAAAAAAGTACACCAAGTTTTGGTTGCAGAAGATGTTTATTATCCTGGAGAGAGTGAAACAAGTGAGTTTTATATGTCTGTATTGTTAAATAGAAGTACAGGTCGTAACATGATTATGTATTCTACCGAAGGTGGTATGGACATTGAAACGGTGGCTGAACAAACACCACATTTAATTTTTACCGAAGAAGTCGATCCTTCTGTAGGATTGATGCCTTTTCAAGCAAGACGTATTGCTTTTAACTTAGGTTTGGAAGGAACTGCGTTTAAAGAAATGACCAAGTTTGTTTCTGCATTATATACAGCTTATGTTGAGTCAGATTCTTCTTTATTTGAAATCAACCCGGTTTTAAAAACCAGTGATAACAAAATTATGGCTGTTGATGCCAAGGTGACCATAGATGACAATTCGCTTTTTAGACATAAAGATTATAAAGATTTACGCGATTTACGTGAAGAAAACCCAATAGAGGTAGAAGCTGGAGCTCTAGGTCTAAACTATGTGGATTTAGATGGAAATGTAGGTTGTATGGTTAATGGAGCTGGACTTGCTATGGCAACCATGGATCTAATTAAGCAAGCAGGTGGAGAACCAGCAAACTTTTTGGATGTTGGTGGAACTGCAGATGCTGCAAGAGTAGAAGCTGCATTTAAAATTATTTTAAAAGACCCAAATGTAAAAGCCATATTAATAAACATATTTGGAGGTATTGTACGTTGCGATCGTGTAGCTCAAGGAGTTATTGATGCCTATAAAAACATGGGGAACATTAATGTGCCAATTATTGTACGTTTACAAGGAACCAATGCAGACATCGCTAAAGATTTGATTGATAATTCTGGATTGGATGTATTAAGTGCTACCGAATTCCAAGAAGCTGCAGACAAAGTACAGAAAGTATTAGCTTAAAAAAGCAATCTTTATATTAATTAAAAACCACTTTAAATGTAAAGTGGTTTTTTTAGTTTTAAAGTAAATGTTACTTAATAATGACTATTTTTTTAGTTTCGTTATTTCTGTCTTTCCCCAAGCAACTACTTTTACACCTTTTGAATAATGCATTTTAATGGGATTATTTTTTAACAGATTTTCATAGCGTTGATAGTTTAATTCTAAATTTTTCAATTCAATGTCATTTAAAGGCCATTCCAAATGGTGGATTTCAAATTCATTGATAGTATTTTCGGAATCTTGAAAAAGTGCATACCTTTCAACAAGCCAATGTTCTAATGCGGTTTTTTTATTTATTTTTTCACTAATAACAAAATCAATTTTTAATCTGTCATTAAATTGAATGTTGTTTGAATAATATTGATTCGTATTTCGTTCTATATTTGAGAAACGATAAGGAAGTTGAGAGATGCCTTTTGCAATTTTACAAGATAGACTGGTGCCACCTTCTATGCTTAAAAAATATACTCCAGTTTTATTGTTGCATTTTACATAAGTTCTGATATTAATTTCTTCAAAATTGGAAATTGGTCTAAATGCTGGAAGGTTTTTTGGTCTTATTTTTTCCATAGTAAAGGCTACTACAGAAATCCATGGTTTTCCTTCAAATAAATCTATTTCTAATTCTTCTGGAACAAATTTTTTTAATTCATGCAATTCTACTTGCCAATGCAGAAAAATAGCATCATTCCATTCTTGATAATATTTCCAACTTTTGTTAGGTTTTTTCCAAGGTCTGTGTTCTGTGGAATTTAGAATTTCTTTGATTGTCATTCCTTAAAATAACTAAAAAACCTTATAAATGCAATCCACATTCTGTTTTTGGATTGTTGTTCCAGCGCCCACTTCTGTCTTCACCAGGAACTGTACAGTGGCTGCAACCTATGGAGTGATAGCCTTTGGCAACTAATGGATGAAAGGGTAATTGGTGTTTTTCTATGTAAGCATCACGTTGTTCCTTGGTAATATCCAACAATGGATAAAATTTTAAAATCTCTCCTCTCATTTCAAAAATGTCCAAGCTGGCTCTATGGTCGCTTTGCCATTCCATCAATCCCGAAACCCAAACCTTGTATTGTTTTTTTATGGTTTCCAAAGGTCTTACTTTGTTAATGGAGCAACAGAAATCCGGATTTTTTTTCCAAGTTTCATCTTTTGTGGTAAACTCATGTTCCTCTTTAATGGCTGTAATGGATGTTACATTTAAATTGTAAAGTTGTTCCAGTTTTTCCTTATACTTTAAGGTTTCTTCAAAATGATAGCCAGTATCAATAAAAAACACTTTTTGGTTTGTATTTACTTCAGAAAAAAGTTTCAATAAAAAAGCAGAAGTCGCAGCAAAAGAACTGGTAAGCATGACATCTTTAACATCAAAATCTTTATAAAGCTCTTTGATACGGTTGGTGGCAGAAAGCGGTTTGTATTTTTTGTTGAGGGTTTTTATGGTGTCTTCTGAAATCTCAGAAAGCTGTGTGATCGTAGGATTATCTAACATATAGATTAGGACTTTTTGGTCTTATTTGTGCAATTTAGTAATATTTACCATACTACTGAAATGCTAACCTATTTTTTTGTGTTTTTGTTTGAAATAGCTGGTTTGGAATCCTTTTTTGGCATAGGTCCACGTAGGTGAATTACTAAACCATTTAAAAAATTCCTTAATATTTGGTCGCCACATTCCATGTATTTAGGGTGATCCTCTTTTCTGAAAAATGCGCCCAACTCACTTTTAGTGATTCTAAAATCTACCAATTCCAAAATTTTTACTATTTCGTCGTCCCGAAGTTTTAAAGCAACCCTTAATTTTTTAAAGATGTCGTTATTAGTCATATATAAAATTTATTGTTTCTTTTTTCTCACAAATGTAAAATAATCGATGAAATACACATTGTAGTTAAAATATTGATAGTCAGTTAATTAACTTTTATTTTATACAAAGCGTAAAAAAATAACGATAAAACGCAGATTATTTTTCGACAAGTTACAAATTATAAGGGATTATTAATTATTGTTTATAAGTATCTTTATAATGTAAATATTAATCCATTCCTCTAATGATTAACAGGGTTGAAAAATTAAGCCTTTTGTCTGAAATGATTTCATTTGCAAAAAGCGAAAGTGATTTAAAGCCAATTGAGTATAACTTTTTACTAGCAATTGCAAAACAGCTTGAAATCTCCAGAGAAGATTTCGATTATTTGATAGATCATCCAATAAACTATATTCATTTAGAATCCCATAGTGAACGTATTGTGCAATTTCATAGATTGGTTTTACTTATGAATATTGATGACGAGCATACACCAAAAGAAAGAATCAAGCTGTTTAATTATGGCATCCGAATGGGTTTAAGTCACGAATCCATCAATAAGGTATTGTATTTAATGGAAAGCTTTCCTAATAAAATTGTTCCTCCAGATGTGCTTATTGATATTTTTAAAGTGCAATATAATTGATTTAAATTCAAAGTTTATACTTCAAGATTTAGCTTATATAGTTGCATATTTTTGAATGATGGATTTTTGGAATTTAGTTTTAAGGAACTTGGGGTTTATTTCAAAGTTTCTAATTTCCCTTGATAAGCTTTAATCTCATCTCTAAATTTAGCTGCCTGTAAAAAGTCCAAAGCTTTGGCTGCCTGTTCCATCAATTTTCGTTTTTCACGAATTTTCTTTTCCAATTCCCCTTTTGTAAGATATTTGCTTTCTGGTTCGGCCGCTTTCATGGCTTCCAATTCATAACTGTAAGTGCTCACCGAATTTTTTGACAAGGCATTGTCAAGACTTTTGTTCAAAGCCTTTGGTGTTAACTTGTGTTTGGTATTGTAAGCAATTTGTTTTTCACGTCTGTAATTGGTTTCATCTATGGTTTTTTGCATGCTGTTGGTTATCTTGTCTGCATACATAATGGCCTTTCCGTTAAGGTTTCTGGCAGCTCTTCCAACGGTTTGTGTTAAAGATCTGGCCGAACGTAAAAACCCTTCTTTATCTGCGTCCAGAATAGCAACCAAAGACACTTCTGGTAAGTCCAAACCTTCACGAAGCAAGTTTACACCAACCAAAACATCAAACAAACCTTTTCGTAAATCCTGCATAATCTCAACTCGTTCCAAGGTGTCCACATCACTATGGATGTAACGAACCCGAATTTGAATCCTGCTTAAATACTTGGTCAGTTCTTCGGCCATACGTTTGGTCAAGGTTGTTACCAAGGTACGTTCATCCTTTTCAACCCTTTGTTGGATTTCCTCAATTAAATCATCAATTTGATTCAAGCTAGGTCGTACTTCTATTACAGGATCCAGCAGACCAGTAGGTCTAATAACCTGTTCCACATAGATGCCATCTGATTTTTGAAGTTCATAATCTGCAGGTGTGGCACTTACATATATCACTTGGTTTTGCAAGGCTTCAAACTCCTCAAATTTTAAAGGTCTGTTATCCATAGCTGCTGGAAGTCTAAAACCATATTCTACCAGGTTTTCTTTTCTGCTTCTATCTCCTCCATACATGGCATGGACTTGAGAGATGGTCACATGACTTTCATCTACAACCATTAAATAATCGTCTGGGAAATAATCCAGCAAACAGAAAGGTCTGGTTCCTGGCTGTCTACCATCCAGGTATCTGGAATAGTTTTCAATACCAGAACAATAACCCAATTCGCGAATCATTTCCAGATCAAATTCGGTACGTTCTTTCAGTCGTTTTGCTTCCAGGTGCTTACCAATTTCTTTAAAATATTCGTATTGCTTTACCAAATCATCTTGAATGTTTTTTATGGCGCCTTGTAAGACTTCAGGAGAAGTCACGAACATGTTGGCTGGATATATATTGAGCCTGTCATACTTTTCAATAACTTCGTTTGTTTGAATGTTAAACGCTTCAATATCTTCAATTTCATCCCCAAAAAAGTGAATCCTAAAGGCGTGATCGTCATAGCTGGGAAACACATCCACAGTGTCTCCTTTTATTCTGAAATTTCCGTGATGGAATTCTGCTTCTGTTCTGGAATACAAGCTTTGAACCAACCTATGAAGTAACTTGGTCCTGGAAAGAACCTGGTCCTTTTCAATGGATATCACGTTTTTTTGAAATTCCACAGGATTTCCAATACCATACAAGCAAGATACCGAAGCAACCACCAGCACATCTCTTCTTCCGGAAAGTAGGGAAGAAGTTGTGCTTAAACGCATTTTTTCTATTTCTTCGTTTATGGAGAGGTCTTTTTCAATGTAAACGCCAGATACAGGAATATAAGCTTCTGGTTGGTAATAATCGTAATAAGATACAAAGTATTCTACAGCATTATTAGGAAAAAACTGTTTGAATTCTGAGTATAGTTGAGCAGCCAAGGTTTTATTGTGAGCCAAAACCAGTGTTGGTTTTTGTACCTGTTCAATAACATTGGCAACTGTAAACGTTTTACCAGAACCAGTAACACCAAGCAATGTTTGGTATTTTTCATTGGCATTTAGGCCATCTGCCAATTGCTTGATGGCAGCTGGCTGATCTCCTGTTGGACTGAATTCTGATGTTATTTTGAAACGCATAATGCGTATTTTTTATGTTATAAAAATTATTTAAGATGCTTTGACAAGCTCAGTATGACATCGAAGCTAAATTACTTAAAGATGTTGAAATTTTACATGAAACTTTCATCTATCTTTTTAAAGTAAAATGACCTCTATATTCTTTGCCGTTACTAAAGGTAATTACAAACCAATAATCGTCTGTTGGCAGTAATTCCCCTTTAAAAGTGCCATCCCAACCAGAACTGAAAGCACTTAATTCTTTGAGGAGTTTTCCGTATCTGTTAAAGATGTTTACAGTTACCGAAGTTTCCATGTAATCCAAACCTACTGGATTCCAAAAATCGTTGTAACCATCGCCATTTGGTGTGAAAAACTTAGGGAAACCTAAAACAGAAACATCTGCTGAAATGATACCACAACCGTTTTTATCTTGAACATACACTGTGTGATTTCCTGCAGTTACATTGGTAAAGGTATTGCTGTCTTGAAAGTAACCGTTATCTAAGGCAAATTCGTATTGTCCTTCGCCAGTTACAACTATTGTTATGGAGTTGTTGTCTGACGCTTCAGTTATTAAAATATCTTGAATTGTAGCTAGATTGGAAGGAAGAACCGTTATGGTTCTTGTGTTTGAACAGCCATCACTATTGGTAACCGTTACAGTATAAGTGCCTACTTCATTCACAGAAATTTGCTCTGTGCTTTCCAATAAATCAGTGCCATTAAATTGCCATTGGTAATTAAAGTCAATTGGGTTACCATAAAGAATTCCAGCTTCCAAAAGTATGGTTTCTGGAAAGAGATTTAAGCAATAAACCATGTCTTCATCTGAAATTAATTCTGGAGAAGGGTTTACTGTTAAATAAATGGATGCATAGGCATAACAATTACCATTATCTGTAATTTGAACATATAAGGTGTCAAAATAGGAACTGTCTGTGTTTTCATAGGTTCCGGAAAGAGGGTTTGTTTGGTTTTCCAATTCAGATTGGGACCCATAAAAGGTGATTGTGGCAGTATTAGGTACATTGTTGTTTGAAAGCACAAAAGCTTCCATGGCATCCAAATCAAAGCTCGTTATGCCATCGTTGGTATCATCGTCACATCCTGGATATAATGGAAATACAATAGGATTGTTGGCAAAGGTTAAAGTTACTTCTGCAACCGAAATACAACCATTGGCATTTGTAACTCTTGCATATACAATTTGGTTAATGGCAGTATTATCAAAATTGGTTGGTGTGGGAATTGGGTTTGAGTTGGAGATTGCTTCTGCTTGAGAAAAGAAAAAGTTTTCTAAAGTCAAGGCATTGTTGTTATTGGTAACATCTGCTTCTGCATCAAATAAATTATAGTTGGTAAAACCATCCAAATTATAATCGCAACTGCTCAATGTGGTGTTAAAAACTGTTGGATTTGCAGCCATTTCAACAACTACTTCGCCATACGAAAAACAGGTGCCATCAATAACCACTTCCACATTGTAGGTTCCAGCATCTGTAACCAAGTAGGTGGGATTGGTCTCCAAGGGAATTTCCACACCATTTTTAAACCATCTATAAGTGTTGGTTCCAGGTTGGCTGGCATCTAATAAAATGGTTTCGTTTGGACATAAAGCCGAATTGTTGGCAAGTAGTAAATCTGGTCCTAAATTGGTACTTAATTGAAAACTGCCAGCCTCTAAAAAAACAGCCGAATCGTATCTGTAATTTTGTTCGTCTGCTATAACCAGTTTCACATGATAGGTTTCGTTAGGGATTACATTGGCAGTTGCAGTTAAAACAGCTGTTTGTCCATTAAAATTTATGGGAGCATTGCTATCGTTCCAACCCCCAAAATAGGCTTCGTTTATGGGTTGGCAAGCGCCAGGGATCCCAGAATGAACCGTTGTTACCTTAACAGGAGTTGTGGTGCCAGGAACAAGGGCAATGTTGTCGTAAATGGTTTCTGTTTCCTTTCTAATTAAAAACCCGAATAAATCGGAATATTGACAGGTATTGCTGTTGCCTTCTTGATATTCTTCGGAAGCAAAAAGATACCTGAAACTAATTTGGTCTGCAACAGCTCTAAAATTGAATTCCAAGATAGTTGCATTGATAGTGTTCGACTCGTTTAAAGCATATTCCAAATCTTCATCGCCACCCCAACCGTTTGCATCGTCGTCACTTAGAGAGGTATTTGGGCCTTGTACGTTTATCAATCTTCCCGTACTGAGCACAATGCCTTCCTGAAAGGGAAACGAAGAACCATTGGCGTTAAAATAACCATAGCTTTTATCTGGACCATTGAAATTACCACCAACAGCATTGGTAACAACCACATCTGTAATGCAATTGCTATCTATTAAGATATCTTCAATAAGTTCTTGAGCAGAATAGGTATTGCTATCTGTAATCACGTTTTGCGAAAACGTCAAGGAAGAAACAAAAACACAAAGAATTATAAAATACTGCTTCATTAATGGAAATTAGTGTGCAAAGATAACCAATACTAATTTTTTTACAGTATAAAGTTTGTTAAAGACTTGTGAGATTCTTTTATCTTTTTAAAGCAAAATGTCGTTTTACTTCAAAAGAAATATCACCTTTTTTAACATAAGCCACAAACCAGTAATCGTTAGAAGGCATTGGTTCACCACGATAGGTGCCATCCCAACCAGGAGAACTGCTGGTAAGGGTTTTGATGAGTTTGCCATATCTGTCGAAAATATTGACAATGGTTCCTTCCAATTGGTTGACTCCAGTGATGTGCCAAGTATCGTTATAACCATCGCTGTTTGGGGTAAAAAACAAAGGAGCATCAATAATAACAATGTCTTTGATGGCAGAAGCACAACCGTTTAAATCGATAATTTCAATGGTGTGTGGTCCTAAGGTAACATTATAAAATACGTTGGACTCTTGTGGGACACCATGATCCAGAACATAAAGGTAATTTCCAATCCCACTAATGGTAACTGTAATGTTATTAGGATTAGAGAAATCAACAGTTTCTGTGAATTCTATAGTAGCTTGTTCGGATTCTATGACATTAAAGGTGGAAGTAGTTTGGCATCCATTTATGGAGGTAACCGTTACAGAATAGGTTCCAATTTGTGTGATTTCTATTTCTGGGGTTGTAGCAGTGGTTGACCACACATAACTGTCGTCTGCAAAACCGGTTTCAGCAGAAACTATTAGTGGTAAGTTGTCTAAACAAACCGTTTGGTCTGGGATATTGACTTCTGGTTTTCTGTTTACAACCGTATTAAAGAATGTGGTGTTAAAGCAGCCTGTCTGGTTATTTTCCACTCTTACATAAATGGTTTGTCCATCAAATGCCAAATAGTTTAAATCTTGTATGGCATTGGTGTTGTCTATGGCTTCTTCTGACAGTTCAAAATAATCCACACTATAATTATTTGGGTCTTGTGTGCCAAGAATAAAAGGTGTTTGTTGGGACAAATTGAAAATAAGCATGCCATCAAAATCATCATCACAAGCTATTAAATCAGGAGGTTGGTTGGCCATGGGACTTGGGTTTACCAATAAATTAAAGGAACCAATAGCAGCACAACCTGTGTCTGTATTTAAAGCATGTATAAAGATAGTATCGTTGTTTGAATTGTATGTATAATTGGTATCCAAGGGATTTTGTCCATTCTGTGCATCTGTTATATTGGAATAAAAAGTAACATCAATTGGAGTTTGGGTTCCTATTAAATCATCAACAGCATCCAATAAATTAAAAGAGCTCGAATTGTTGTCACAAATCTCAATAGAAGACGAGTTAATGGTAGGAGGTATGTTAACTATTAAATCCAAAGGAATGGTAACATAACAATTGGAAACAGTATTGGTGACTTTAATAAAAACCGTTTGTGGATTTGAGGTATTGCTGTAAGCACTTGGATTTGGAATGCTAATGTTATTATTATCCACATCTTCCATGGTTTCATGATAAGTCACCAAAATATCATTTTGTCTAATATCCAACACTTCAGATTCTGAAACTGTTAAATTGAAACTTGCAGATCCATCTTGATCTGTATCACATTGGGTTAAAGCAGAAGCTGCATTTACCAAAGGGACTTGTATCACATTTAAACCAAATTCTGCAATGGCATGGCAATAGGTTCCATTTTCCACACGTGCATAGATTTGTTGTGGATTGGTTTGATTGGTGTAATCCAAAGGTAGTTGGTTTTGTTCGTTTTCAGCGTCCGTTAAAGACTCATAAAAAGTAATGGTTAAGTTTTCCGGACTGTTTTGGGACATTTCTGTTATGATGGCGTTTAAATCGAAGGATTCTTGACTGTCGTTGGACATGTCATCACATAAAAATGTGTCCAAAGGTGCATCAAAAACAGGAATGGAGCCTACTTCAATAATAAAAGAAGACACTCCAAAACAACTTTGGTCACTTAGGTTTTCCACACGTACATGTATGGTTTGTGGGTTTGATTGATTTGTGTAAGCCAAGTTTTTGTCAATGATGTTGGTTCTGTTTAGGGCATCTGCAGCAGATTCAAAATACAATACGCGTTTTCCGGTTTGACCATTTAAAATTTCGGCATCTTTATCCACAAAAAAGAACTCTGCTGTTTGATTGCCATCGGTTTCACAATTTCTAAAGTTACTGATATTGGTAAACACAGGTTCGGTATTAACAATGATTTCGAAATTCACTAAGGCATAACAAGTTGTGATCTCACTTTCTATCCTTACAAATATCGTTTGTGTATTGGCATTGTATGCAGATGTGTTGGCAATGGCATTGGTATCAGCATTAGCATCATTTTCTGAAGTGTGAAAAGAGATGTTTAAGTTTGAAGTATTGGCAACAATTTCTGAAATTTTAGCCTCTAAATCCACTATATAATATGCATCCTGATCATCGTCGCAAATTACAAGGTCTGATGGTTGAGAAACTGTTGGTGCAGGTATGACATTTATTTCAAGGGGAGCAATGTCGTTACATCCAGTTGTTGCATCGGCCACACGTGCATAGACGATTTGAGGATTGCTTGTGTTCGTGAAAAAAGGAGGTAATATATTTTCGTTATTTTCAGCATCTGCTTGAGATATAAAATAACTAACCGTAGCATTTGAAATTCCAGAGCTTACATAGGTATCAAAGGTAGCCAATTCAATCGCTGTAAAGCCATCATCATCTGTATCGCAATAATTTACAGGATTTAATGCTTGTAAAACCACAGCAGGATTAATCACTAAATTTATGTCTGTAAAGTAGGTGCAATCTATACTTTCTATGGTCACGAACAATGGGTGTGGACTAGCAGTTACTTGGTAAGGAACTGTTTGGTCTATTGGGTTGGTTCCATTGGTTTGATCTTGTTCGGTTTCATAAAAAGTAACCGTTACGTTTTCCAAATTGTTGATAATGGTGTTTCCTATGTTTTGTAGGTTAAAATCTGAAATTCCATCATTGGAAGCATCATCACATCTGTAGAAGTTTCTGATTTGGGTTCCTGATTCCAAAATATTGGTGTGTAATTCAATAGCTGAAATGGCAACACAACCAGTAACATCGTCAACAACCCTTATATAAACCGTTTGCACATTAGGAGTTGTATTTTCAAAGTTAGTAATATCTTGAATTGGGTTATCTCCAGTTTGCGCATCTTCATAAGAGGTGTGAAATGTGGTTGAAACCCCTGTCAATCCGTCTAAAATATCAGTAATAACCGTTGAGAGGTCAAAACTATCAAAACCATCTCCATCTTGCTCACAGGCATTTATGGTTTGAGGATCCATATTAATAGCGGGACTGTCCAAAACAGTTACAACCATAGATGTAGTGCCAAAGCAGCCAGTGTTGGCATCTGTAACCCTCACAAAAAGCTGTTCGGTTTGATTGGTGTTTACGTATGGGGAAGCTATTGGGTTGGTACCAGCATCAGCATCTGCTTGAGAATAGTGATAGGTAACAATTAAATTTGGATTGTTGTTGGTTATTTCGTTGTCTGCTTGGGTTAAATCTATTTCGGTAAAGCCATCTGCCGTGGCATCGTCACAAATTTCCAAGGGTTGAGGGTCTATAATAATTGGTAAAGGATTTACAACCAGGTTAAAATTGGCATAGGCCAAACAACCATTGGTTGTGTCTTCAATTCTTACAAATATGGTTTGTGGATTAGACGTATTTTGAATAGGATTGGTTATGGCGTTTAGGTTATTTTGGGCTTCAGTAGCAGACTCATGATAACTAATATTGTAACTTGAAGAAGGAACGGAAGCTAATACTTCGGCATCTTTAGTGCTTAAATCAAAGGTTTCAATACCATCGTTACTGGTATCATCACAAATCTCATAATCTGCAATAGGTCCAGCAGGTTGTTCGGAGTTTAGTGTAACTTCTATGGTGTCGTCAATTACACAAGTGGTATTGCTAATAGGAATGGTTACAACCGTTGTATAGGCTCCAGAAGCACTAGCTGTTAAGGTTTCTGATGTTTCACCAATTAATGGCTGTCCGTTTAAAAACCATTCGTAAGTAGCCAACGGGTTTTGTATATCGGCATTTAAAGTCACATTGTCTGCACAGGTGGTCACGTCTGGACCTAAATCTACAGAAGCATTAAAGCTGTTACCTTCAATAAAAACGGCTGAATCGAAATTCTCATCAGATTGATCTGCAATGACCAACTTAATATGGTATTGAACATTTGGTAAAATGGTGGCGTTTGCTGTTAATACCGTTGTTCTTCCATTAAAATTGGTGTCTCCCAGATTATGTCCATCAAAATACTGTTCGTTTTCTGCTGGGCAGAAACCAACTATTTCTTCATGGACTGTATTAGTGTTAACCGGAATGGCAGTTCCAGGAACCAAAGCAACATTTTGATAAGGAGCAGCCGAACCTGTTTCTTTAATCAAGAAAGCAAAACCATCGGAATAATCACAAGGATAATTGGCATAATATTCTTCTGAAGCTAAAATATAATTGAATTGTACTTGATTGGATACCGAAATAAAATCGAATTCTATGGACGTCGCATTCAAGGTATTTGTAATTCCTAAGGCAGATTCCAAATCAGGATCTGTTCCCCATGTGGTTTCCCCTTCATTTAAAGGGTTTGCATTTACCGTGTTTCCAGCAGAAGTTGCTGCTCCAGTAGAAAGCATGATGCCATTTTCAAACGGAAAATTGGAGCTGTCTCTTTCAAAATACCCAAAACTGGCTATTTGATTTACCGTACCGTTACTGTTTGATTGTATGTTAGAAACCTCTACACAGCCTTGGATTAAGTGTGTTTCTATAAGGTCGTTCACTGGGATGTTATCGTTTATGGAAATTTGTTGGGCGTAGGTAGTTTGCAAAAAAGCCATAAATAAAGCGGCTAACAGAGAGCTAGCATATGTAAGCCTTTGATGCGTACTTTTATTTTTTACTTTCAAGATTCTATTAATTTGGGATTAATTGGGCGAGCAAAGTAGGTAAAAATTAGACAAAACGCAAAAAATATCGATAAAATGCAATATTTTATGTTTACTATCGATTTAAGTATACCCAACCTGTAAGTATATTGTAATTGGGATCGTTTAGATGCAATTGATAAAAATAGGTTCCAGTGGGTAAGATGTTTCCAGTATTATTAATGCCTTTGTTGGCTTTTCCTTCCCATGGTGTATTGTTGTCTCCTTCAAAAATTAAGGTGCCATATCGATTGTAAATTTTCAGTTCATGCTGTTCAAAAATATTGTAAAGTCCTTGAATGTTGAACCAATCGTTATAGCCATCATTATTTGGTGTAAAAACCTGTGGAATGTGTGGTGGACAATTTTCCACTACTAAATCAAAATAATAAATATGGTAACAGGGTTCGGTTGGTACTTTTAAATAAATGGTTTGTGGCTCAACAGAGTTTTGATAGTACGTTGGATTAATTATTTCGTTTAAATCTGTTTCAACATCTTCAAAAGATTCATAAAATGATATTGTTTGTCCATTGGTTTCAACTTGTTCCAATGAGAGGGTGAGGTCGAAATAAGCTTGATCAAATCCTTCATCACAATTTTTTAATGGTTCGAGAGGATTGATAGGTATATCAAGGAGTTGGATATCCTGAAAGGCTTGGTTGTTAAGTTCATTTAATTCAACAACCGTTCCTGTGACATTTCCAGTATCATCTACAACCATGGTTATATTTAGGTTATTTGGCAGGCTTTCTGGAACAGTAACGGTTATTTGTCCGTTTTCCGAAGCTCCAATAAGCAGTTCGTTTGTGGTAAATGTGCTGCCAATAAGTTCATTGTTGGCATAGATGGCAATGGGAACATTTGCAGCTAAAATATCTGTACTGTTTATGTTGAAAATAGTGTAATCGATTGTGATTTGTCTGTTGCCACATTCCAAAAGGATATTGTTTATTTGAACTGTAGCATCAGGAAGCTGACTGTTTAATACGGTTATAATGTTGTTTATTATAATTAAATCGGCTTGCAGGTTACCAAAAATATCCAAATCTCCAGTTGTTAATTTTATTTCAACAGAAGTGTCCCCAATTGCAATATTATTTTGAATGCCATAAACATCAATGTCTCCATTGTAAAATGTGTTGCTGTTTGTAAAAGAGTTTGTGCCATTAAAAGCATTGTTGGCAGGATTTAATGGCGGACTTGAAATGATATTGTTATTGATTATTATGGATTCGCCATAATTTAAATTGGCATCCCCTTCCCATGCAAGAAAACCAATTTTAGCGCCATCGTTATCCAAGACATTTACATTGTCCAATAAAATAGTTTTTTCCTGAACATTTCTATTGATAATCTCCAAACCTTGAAATAAATTCACTTGATTTAAAGGCAACTGACTTTCCTCGAAAACTACATATACACACCAACCAGCAAAATTGGTTCTGTTGCCACAATAGCCAAGATTGTTTGTTAAGGTTTCAGAAATATCCAATCCTGAAAAGTTATAGGTAGCATTACCTGTTGTTGTGATGAAGTCTGTAATGTCCGCATAGCAGGAAAAATAAGTGAGCAAACCATAAGTAGGGTCGTTGTATTCTACTAAGTAGATATTGTCTGCACTAATTGGATTATTGTTTAAAGCCACATCCAAATCGCCATTACCAGAACCAGCCCAGTAGAGATATGCAGCAACAATAGTTGTATTGGCTGGCATGAGTAAATCGGCTTGGGATTCTGATAAAACATCACAAAAATCACGATCTATATTGTTTTCGCCAGAATTTAAAGTGTTTCCAAATGCCAAATAATCATATTGTCCATTAAATTGCTGAAATAACGTAATCTCCTGACTAAAAAGAATGTTATTTGTCAAAATGATACAGAATATAACGTATGTAAAAAGTCGAGACATTCAACAAAAATTATTGAATTAAATGTACAACTTTTATGTTTAACGTTTTAAAGTAAAGTGACTTTTAAACTCCCTGCCGTCTTGTAGTGTTGCAGAAAACCAGTAATCACTGGTAGGTAAGGGCTCTCCATTAAAAGTGCCATCCCAACCAGTTCCAAGAGGATCAATTTGTTTTACTAATTTTCCATATCTATCAAAAATTCGAATCATGGTATTTGGCTGAAATAAGTTAGAGACTCCTTTTACATTCCAAGTATCGTTATAGCCATCACCATTTGGTGTAAAGAATTTTGGAAAACCAATAACAGAAACATCTTGGGTTACTATGCCACAATTGTTTTTAATATCCCTTACAGCAACTGTATAAATACCTCCATATACATTGTAAAATGTGTTGCTGGATTGATAGGTGTAATATAAA
>NZ_CAXATZ010000025.1:0-42527 GCF_963971605.1 uncultured Xanthomarina sp. | reverse complement strand
AAGACTTTATGAGGATTTTTTAGAAATCCTCACTAAAGATAATAAATTACCTATAAGATTTAAAATATTAATCCTTTAAACTTCATCTTTGTTTGGGCTACTTTTCAATACTCTATTCTTATTGAAAACAGGCAATAACATGAGAGACAACCCGCCTCCTAAAACAAGAAGTAATGTTTGGGATGTCCAAACAATCCAGCCAAAAGCAATGCTTGGTGCTTCTGGAATGGCAAAAAGCGAAAATACTGCATAAACTGCAATTGGATAAGAGCCAATGCCTCCATTGGTTGCAGCTATGCTAAAACTGGCAGAAATAAAACCTATTAAAATAGCACCAAATGGTATGTTATTTAACTCTGTTAATGCAAAGGATGTGGTATAAAACATGGCAATGTACATGACCCAAATAAAAATGGTATGGCCAATAAAAGCCCATTTCCTTTTCATTTTAAAAATACTTAGAACACCTTCCAAAAGTCCAATAACAAAGGTTTTAATTTTTAAGGCAATTCCAGTGGTACTGGATTTTATAAATTTAACTCCTACAAAAAACAGAACTAGTAAACCAAACAAGCCAATGCCCAGATGCAAGGGATTGAATTTTTGAACAAAAAACTGGTAAATAAAATCGAATTGGATAAATAGTGTTATGATGATGATCAATAACATCACCAATAAATCTGCCACACGTTCTGCCACAATGGTCCCAAAACCTTTTTCAAAAGGCACAGCTTCATAGGTCGTTAAAACTGAAGCCCTGGCGACTTCTCCAGCCCTAGGTATGGTGTAATTTATTAAATAGGCAGCAAAAACAGCCATCACACTATTCCCCAAACTTATTTTATAACCCAAAGGCTCTAAAAGATATTGCCATCTATAGGCTCTGGACAAATGACTTAACAAACCACAAAACATGCCTAAAAATATCCAACTGTAATTGGCACTTTTAAAATAGGTCAAGAGTTCGTTTAAAGGTACCTTAGATAAAGAATACCATATTAAAAAAACTCCCAACAGAATTGGGAGTAGGATTTTTATGTATTTCTTTATTGATGGACTCAATTCTTATATCAATTTATTGGTAGCCTCGTCTGGAAATACCAAAGAAGGCTTAAACACTTTGGCTTGCTCTATATCCATAAATGCATAAGTAATTAAGATTAGCGTATCTCCTACAGCCACTTTCCTGGCAGCTGCTCCGTTTAGGGTAATTTCCCCGCTGTTTCTAGGTCCAGGAATAACATAGGTTTCCAAACGTTCTCCGTTATCGTTATTTACAATCTGAACTTTTTCTCCCTGAATAATATTGGCTGCATCCATTAAATCTTCATCGATAGTAATACTACCAATGTAATTCAGGTCTGCACCTGTACATTTTACTCTGTGGATTTTAGATTTTACAACTTGTATTTGCATGTGGCAAAGGTAATTAATTTAGTGCGATATTATCAATTAATCTGATATCGTCTGCAAAAACCGCAATAAACGCACGATATGTTTTTTTCTTGGATTTTCTCTTTACGGGCTTTAAAGTCTGGTCGTCTGCAATTATAAAATACTCCAAGTTTAATAACTTATGATTGGCAAACTCCTTCTCAACCCATTCTTTCACTGTATTAGCACTTTTTGTGCCAAACTTTTTTTTGGCAGTTTTTAAGGTTTTATAAATAAATGGTGCTGCTTTTTTATAATCTTCTTTTAAGCGTGTGTTTCTGGAACTCATGGCCAAGCCGTCAGGTTCTCTATAAATATCACAGCCAATAATGGTCACTGGAATGTGGTGTTTTTCCACCAGTTTTTTAATGATCATTAATTGTTGATAATCTTTTTTGCCAAAATAGGCATTGTCAGGAGTAATAATTTCAAACAGCCGTTTTACTATGGTGCCAACACCATTAAAATGACCGGTTCTAAACTTACCTTCCATTTCAAATTCCAAGCCATCAAACGAAAAATGCTCAGCTTTGGCATCTCCATCGTAAATATCCTGTATGCTAGGAGCATAAACAATTAAATTCTCTCTAAAAGCTGTCAATAATTTGGTATCTGCTTCAAGGGTTCTGGGATATTTTTCTAAATCATCTTCATTATCAAATTGCGTAGGGTTTACAAAAATACTTACCACTACAACATCATTGTTATTAAAGGCTTCCTGGACCAAGGACAGGTGTCCTTGATGCAAAGCCCCCATGGTAGGAACAAAACCAACGGACAAATCTTTGGCTTTTATTTGCTGTATGGCTTTTTGAATTTGAGTTTTTTCAGTAAAAATCTTCACCTTTAATAAAATATTAACGCGTGCAAACTTAATATTTTACAATGAATCTGCATAAATTTTTGTACTTTTGCGTGTTTTTTATTCTGAATTACCAAAAGCAATAAGTTTATGAAAGATAAGAGGATATTGTATGTATCATCTGAAGTAGTGCCGTATTTACCAGAAACTGAAATTTCTTCTATGTCCTTTGAAGCACCAAGAATGGTGAATCAACAAGGTGGGCAAATTCGAATTTTCATGCCTAGATATGGAAACATTAATGAAAGAAGACACCAATTGCACGAGGTAATTAGACTCTCTGGGATTAATTTGGTTATCAATGATCTGGACATGCCTTTAATTATTAAAGTGGCTTCCATTCCCAAGGAACGCATACAGGTATATTTTATTGATAATGACGAATATTTTAAACGAAAAGCCACTTTAACAGATGAAGAAGGTAATTTGTTTCCGGATAATGACGAACGCGCCATTTTCTTTGCCAAAGGGGTTATAGAAACCGTTAAAAAATTAAATTGGTCTCCAGACATTATTCACGTTCATGGTTGGTTGGCAGCCTTATTGCCAATGTACTTAAAACAATACTATAAAGACGAGCCCTTGTTTAACGAAAGTAAAATAGTAACTTCCATATACAATCAAAGCTTTGATGGTACGTTAAATAAAGACATGATCAATAAAGTGAAGTTTGATAACATAGATGACAACTTTATCAAAGAGCTGGAAAAACCAACTTACAACAGTTTAATGAAAATTGCAATCGACCATTCTGATGCTTTGATTATAGGCTCGGAAGAGATTCCAGAAGAATTGAACAAACATTTAAAAGATTCAAAGAAACCTGTATTAGATTTTAAATCAAAAGATGAGTTTGGAGAAGCTTATGTTGAATTTTATAACACACAAGTATTGGGCTAAGGCCAAAATCATCCCATTTTTATTTATGAAAAAATTCATTAAGACCTGTAAGTTTATAGGTGTTTTATCAATCACATCCCTAGCATTTATTGCTTGTCAAAACGATTACAATTCTTTGGAAAGTGACATTGAAGGCATTGAAAATTTCGATACCAATAGCGATAAATTTGCTGTAGTTGCTTACAACAAAAGGGTGAAACCAATACAAACAAATAATTTCCCTTCTAATTTTTTAGGTATTTATACTGATCCTATTTATGGGAATACCACAAATGAAATAATTACGCAGGTAGTACCTACTTCAACAAATTTTGATCCAGATTTTGGTACAGACCCAGAATTTACACACGCATATTTAACCATACCTTATTATTCAAAAGAAGTAGAATCTACAACTGAGGAACCTGCTTACAATATAGATTCTTTGTATGGAAATAAACCCATTAAATTATCCATTTACAGATCTAATTATTTTTTAAGGGATTACGATCCTGCTGCTGAAGATGCAGATCCACAAATTTATTATTCCAACAATAATGAATTTGATTCTCCCGGAAATTTAGGGGAGTTGCTATATTTCAATCCAGATTTTGAAGCAAGTGATTCTGAACAGATAATTTATGAAGAAGACGAAAATGGTCAAGACGAAGAGGTAAGTAGAATCCCACCTAGTTTGCGTGTCGAACTTTTAAATCCCAATGATGATTTTTGGGAAACTTTACTATTTGACAAACAAGGCATGCCGGAATTAAGCAATGCCAATAACTTTAAAGATTATTTTAGAGGCCTCTACTTTAAAGTGGAACTTGCAGATGGTGAAATGGAAGGACAGGCTTTCATGCTAAACTTTTTAAGCTCTGCAGCTAGTTTAACCGTTTATTATAACAATTGGGTAGATGGTGAAATTGTTAGAAATAACAAGTTTACAATGAATTTTAGAGGGAACAGAGCTAGCACTATAACCCTAGACCCAATTGCCACCTCTTTATTAAACAACGCCAACAATTCGGCAGATACCACAAACGGTGACACATCACTGTATTTAAAAGGTGGCGAAGGTTCCATTGCGGTTGTTAATTTATTTCAAGACCAAGCAGAATTGGACGAATTTAACCTGCTTTATAAAGATGCCAATGGCAATCCCAGCCGTTTAATAAATGAAGCGAACTTAATCTTTTATGTGGATGATCTTGCTAGTTCCTTATTGATAGACGATGACGATGCAAATAAAAAACAGCAACCTAACCGGGTTATTTTATATGACATTAAAAACAACACGCCTATAGTGGACTATTTTTATGATTTAACCACTAACACAACCAATCCAATAAATTCCAAATTAAATTATTCGTCTATTTTGGAGAGAGATGGTAATGAAAAAGGTGTTAAATACAAAATTAGACTTACAGAACATTTAAACAATATTTTGTTGAGGGATTCCACTAATTTCCAATTAGGTTTGTATATTACCAGTAATATTAATGAAATAAGTAATTCTTATGTCTTAAACGATGGGATTATAGATGGAATTCCTGTAGGTACTGGATTGTCACCAAAAGGAACAATCCTTTATGGTAGCAACGAAAACGTTCCAGAAGACAAAAGAGTGCAATTAGAAATATATTATACCCAACCAGATAATTAAAAACTATGTGTGGAATTGTAGGATATGTAGGTCATAGAAAAGCCTTCCCAATAATTATTGAAGGCCTCAAAAGATTGGAATATAGAGGTTACGATAGTGCCGGAATTGCTTTATATGATGGGACAGACCTTAATGTTTCCAAAACCAAGGGCAAAGTTGCCGATTTAGTACAAAAGGTCAACAATGAAATTTCTACCAGTGGTTCCATTGGCATAGGTCATACACGTTGGGCAACACATGGTGTTCCAAACGATGTGAATGCGCATCCTCACTACTCAAACTCTGGAGACTTGGTCATCATCCACAATGGGATTATAGAAAACTATGAATCTCTTAAAAAAGAGCTTACTAAAAGAGGGTACACCTTTAAATCCGACACAGATACCGAAGTTTTAATCAACCTAATCGAAGATGTCAAGTTAAAAGAAAACGTAAAATTGGGCAAAGCTGTACAGGTTGCACTAAATCAAGTGGTTGGAGCTTATGCCATTGCTGTTTTCGACAAAAACAAACCCGATGAAATTGTTATTGCCAGATTAGGCAGTCCTCTTGCTGTTGGTGTTGGTGAAAACGAATTTTTTATCGCAAGCGATGCCTCTCCATTTATTGAATACACTAAAAATGCCATTTATCTCGAAGATGAAGAAATGGCTATAATTAGAGCTAATAAAGGAATTAAAATCCGAAAAATTAAAGACGATTCGTTGGTAGACCCATATGTTCAGGAATTACAAATGAATCTGGAGCAAATAGAAAAAGGTGGATACGACCACTTTATGCTTAAAGAAATATACGAACAACCTACTGCCATCAAAGACACTTATCGTGGAAGGCTTCTTGTAAAAGAAGGTATTATTAGAATGGCAGGCATTGACGACAATATTGAAAAATTTTTAAATGCCAACAGAATCATTATTGTGGCTTGTGGTACCTCTTGGCATGCAGGTTTGGTTGCCGAGTATATTTTTGAAGATATTGCCAGAATTCCTGTAGAAGTTGAGTATGCCTCAGAATTTAGGTATAGAAACCCAGTTATTACCAACAAAGATGTGGTGATAGCCATCTCTCAATCTGGAGAAACTGCCGATACTTTGGCTGCCATTAAACTAGCCAAAGCAAATGGCGCTTTTGTGTTTGGCGTTTGTAATGTGGTTGGATCTTCTATTGCTAGGGAAACACATGCTGGTGCATATACACATGCAGGTCCTGAAATAGGTGTTGCTTCCACAAAAGCATTTACAACCCAAATTACCCTTTTAACACTAATTGCTTTAAAACTTGCAAAGGTTAAAGGTGAAATTTCCAACTCTGATTACAGATACCATTTACAAGAATTGGAACTGATTCCGGAAAAGGTGGAAAGTGCTTTAAAATCTGAAGAACATATTAAAATGATAGCTGAAAAATATAAGAATGCACGTAATTTCTTATACTTAGGAAGAGGCTATAATTTCCCTGTTGCTTTAGAAGGCGCTTTGAAACTAAAAGAAATATCGTACATCCATGCTGAAGGCTATCCTGCTGCAGAAATGAAACATGGCCCAATTGCTTTAATTGACGAAAACATGCCTGTTGTGGTAATTGCAACAAAAAAAGGACATTACGAAAAAGTGGTTAGCAACATAGAGGAAATTAAAGCAAGACAAGGTAAAATTATTGGTGTTGTTACTGAAGGAGATGTCAACGTGAAAAAATTAGCCGATTATGTTATTGAGGTGCCAGAATCCCTGGAGTCCTTGTCGCCTTTACTCACCACCATTCCTTTACAATTGCTGTCGTACCATATTGCAGTCATGCTAGATAGAAATGTAGATCAACCAAGAAATTTAGCCAAGTCTGTAACTGTAGAGTAGTCTAAAATTTAAGCTTTCTTTCTTTAAGTTTTAAATATATGGCATGCGTTGCTTCCAATAAGTTTGGGTCGCAGGCAGAAGTGTCTATTTGCTTGGTATTGGTAAAAGGTGTTACATTGGAATAATCAAAAGTCATTTTCATTTCCTCTTCAATATATTCCAGGACTTCTTTGGGTTTGTTTAAATAGTCTTCATATTCAATAAGCAGATAATTTTCATCTAAAATATGTATTAAATAGGAATAGTAATTCAACCAAATCGCCAACCAGTAATCCAAGGTGCTTTTATCGTACGGAATCTCTGGAGCTTTTTCACCAAACTTAAATACTTTTTGGTTTTTACCAAACTCATGATGACCCAACCAGTTCAAGTATGTTTGGATAAATTCACTTTCATTTTGAAATTCTGAAAATCGCTGATGCTGGTTCAATAGAGAATAAGCATGTTCTTCTGGCTTTCTGAACAGAAAAATAATTTTAAATGCCTTGTTATAAGAACGCAACGATTCATATCTTAAAATGATGTTGTTGTTTTTTGAGAGATATGTGGAAGTTGCATCTTGACGGATTAAAGATTGGTATTTTAGATAGTTATTATAGACTTCTTCAGTTATGTCGTGTTTTTCCAAGTGGTTTTCAGAAATAAAGCTGTCGTTTAAAAAAACTTTAAAAAAGTATTCCTCTAGAGCCTCTATGGTATTAAAACCAAAAAGCATTTTATCGCCATGTTTACGCTCTTTTAAGGTCACTTTCTTAGGGTTGTACATTTTTCTCCAAAGGTTTGGCGCCAACAGCAATGGCATGTTGGAATAATCCAACGAACTAAAAGCTCCAGCTTTAAAAAGCTGATCTGTTAAACTTGTTGTACCTGCCCTTGCAAGTCCAGATACAATTAAAAACGTGTTTTTATCTTGTATGTTTTTTTCTTTTTTAAACCGTCTATCAAAAGAAAACAACATTTTAGATAGGTTGTAATTATTTAAAATAAGCTTGTGAAACAATATGGAAGCTTCTGTATAGTCTTCTGTTGGTTTTTTCCGTTTAATTAAAAATGGCAAAATACTGCCTAAGGATAGACTAAGTATAAACCAAATGGAACTTAAGTCTAAATCTTGTAGAGTAAGATTGGCTATTAATTTGTATAAATATACAGGAAAGCAAGTTAAAACTATGGTAAGGAACAAAAGGCCCAAGGCAATGCCCAAGGACAGCATCATGGTTTTTAAGGCCTTAATTAATTTTTTTTGTTTTAAGAGTTCATCTTCATTGGACAATACAGCATCAGACAAAGCCAATGTGGACTCTAAAGCTACAAAAAAGTGTTTTCGGAAATAGATAAGTGAGCTGGAAAGAACAATGCCACTAAGACCTATTATTACATAGTAAATCATTAATTTTTACTAAATATTTTTCTAAAAAATCGTTTAATGGGAATCCATAAAACCACTCCAAAGGCAAAAAGCACCAATAATACTATAAAAACTATAATTAAAAGTGTGCCAAGACCAATTCCAGGACCAATGTATAACGTCATAATGTTTTAGTTTAAGGATTGCAACTCATCATCTAAATAGGTTGTTGTCCAATTAGGTAAATAATGATATCCTTCTATATCACTTTTTAGTGTGGTTTTTAAAACCACGCCATATTGATTGATCACCCAAAGGATGCCAGAACCTTGTTCTTCAAAAAACATATCACCATTTGGAAATATTCGATATAAACCTTCGGCTGCTGTAAAAATCTCGTGTTCTATAAAAACATCTTCATATACAGAACTATAGGCATCTTCCTCAAAGTTATAAATAAGTACATTTGAATGGTTTATTTTTCGATTAACCGGATGATTTGTTGGTTTAAATTCAATCACATCATCATAAGTCACTTTTGTTACTACGGAATTATTATTTAAAATGGCAATGGAATTTGGCGTAATAATATCCACATCATGCTGAAATGTAAATGGTCCTTCAAGCACTTTTACCACTTTATTGGTTTTAGGTCTATATTGAATGACCAATGATGGACTTCTGAAGCTTAAAAACAAATCTCCTTCCTTAAAATAAGGTGTGCTTTCCAATACTGGTTGCACATCGTTTAAATGAAACGGATCGTTAACATAAGGGCTTTTGTTAATTAAATAGTCTAAATTGTTTTCTAAAAAAATATCTGTTAGGGATTTGCTGTAAAGAGTTTTTCCAGTATTGACATCTATATTTACAATAACATCGTCTCTAAAATCTGTGACTTGACCATCCAACTCCATTTTCATGGGAACAATTACTCCATTTTCATGTTTCACTGCGGGAATCCACATATTGCCCAAGGAATCCCTGTTCATGGCATGATGAAAAATAAAGTCTTCGTTAAACCATTTTTCTTTGGAGCTTGCATCCATCCTTAAAAGTCCTGGTCTTTCATTACAAGACACTATAATATCAAAATTAGGCATAAGGGTTGCAGGATACAGCCTATCATTTCCATCCACTTTATAGTGTTCCGATAACTTATCAATAGGTACTTTCCACTCATGCTTTAAACTATTATCCTTAAAATTTTTGAGTTCTATATTAAATGCGTCTCCCTGCCTATAAGAATACAAGCCATAGAGGTTGTAATTCAATTTATTGATGTTTAAAGTGTCTTGGTCTTTTGTTTTAATGTAGTAATCTGGGGCTTTAAAAATATAGGTATAGGCTTTTTTCATGTTGGAAACACCTTCTGAGAAAACTTTAATGGGCTGAGTCAATAGTCCCATGGTTTTTTCCCCTAAAGTAACATTTCTTACAATGCCACTCCAAACCATTAACAAAAAGATTAAAATGATACCTAAAGCTATTTTTCTTACTACTTTCATACGTAATTTTCAATTTGTTACATTTAACATGCAAACAAATATAGAATAAAAAATAAATTGAAATCTGCTTATTTAAAAATCATATTCTCAATATTTGTTATTAATAATTAATGATATGTCAAAATCCAGCTCATTTGTTAAAAATATTATGCGCGCATAATTTTAATGAAAAACTTCTTAAAGTTTTCATAATATTATTTATATTGCCTAATAATAATTAACTAAATCAATTAATAATTAACTAAATCTATAAAATGAAATCAATCCTTTCACTTTTATTGTTGTTTTTTTGTGGCATAACATATTCACAAACAACAATTTCTGGGGTAGTCACTGACGAAAACAGTCAGCCAATTCCTGGAGCAAACGTCATTATAGTCGGAACTTCGACTGGAACTTCTACCGATTTTGATGGTAATTTCACTTTAAATGTTAGTCAAGTACCACCATTTACGTTACAAGCAAGTAACATAGGTTTTAGTACAGAGACACAAGAGGTTACTGCAAACAATCAAACAATAAACTTTATTTTAAAAGAAGGAACCTCTTTGGATGAAGTGGTAATTTCAGCATCTAGAACTCCAGAGAGAATTTTTGAGTCTCCTGTTACTGTTGAACGATTTGGCTTAAAAGAAATTAAAAATACAGCATCTGCCGATTTTTATGGTGGTCTAGAAAATTTAAAAGGTGTAGATATTAACACAAACAGTTTAACATTTAACTCTATTAATACTAGAGGTTTTGCTACTTTTTCGAATACGCGTTTTATGCAGTTAGTAGATGGTATGGACAACTCAACACCAGCATTAAATTTTCCAATGGGGAATTTAGTTGGTATGATTGAGACAGATGTAATGAGTGTTGAGTTACTTCCTGGTGCTGCATCTGCTTTATATGGTGCAAATGCCTTTAACGGAATTCTTTTCATGAGAAGTAAAAATCCTTTCGATGTACAGGGAATCAGTGGTTACTACAAACAAGGTATTACCTCTCAAGATGCTGCTGGAGATAACACTTACAGGGATCTTGGACTGAGAATTGCACATAAATTTAGCGATAAATTTGCTGCCAAAGTAAATTTTGGTTGGTTAAAAGGAACCGATTGGGTTGCTAACAACTACCAAGGTAAACCTGGTACAGGAGACACTAGAGCCAGCTTAAATTATGACGGTTACAATATCTATGGAGATGAAGTAGCAACAAATATTAAAGCAGCTTCTGGAGGTCTTGGTATTATTCCAGATGTTGTGGTTAGTAGAACTGGGTATGAAGAAAGTGCCTTAACAGACTACAATGCTGAGAGTGTAAAAGCAGATTGGGGACTTTACTATCGTCCTTGGGCAAACGATTTTGAAATTGCCTATGTGGGTAAAGTTGGAACAGGTTCCACTATTTATCAAGGATCCAATAGATACCATATTGATGGTTTCTTTCAACAACAACACAAAATTGAATTTAGAAACAACAATTTCTTCTTAAGAGGTTATGTGGTTGCAGATAAAGCTGGAGACTCTTATGATATGAACGTAACAGGTATCCAAATAAACAGAGCTTGGAAAAGTGACCAACAGTGGTTTCAAGAATATATAGGTGCATTTGCTGCTGCCACTCTAGGTGGTGCTACAGAAGATCAGGCACATGCTGCTGCAAGAGCTCAAGCAGAATCAGGACGTTTTGAGCCAGGTTCACCTCAATTCAACGCTGCATTACAAAAAAGTATCAATGACCCAGAACTAACTACGGGATCTAAATTCCAGGATGAATCCAAATATTACCATGTAGATGGAAACTACAACTTTAGTCATCTTTGGGATGTGGTAGAAGTTCAGGTTGGTGGTTCTTTTAGAGAATATAACCTAAATTCTTCTGGAACCATTTACACTGATTATGATGGAACCATCCCATATTCTGAATATGGTATTTACACACAATTACAAAAACAATTTGAACTAAACGAAAGTTTAGAATTAAAACTTACAGGTTCTGCGCGTTACGACAAATCGGAGTTTTTTGATGGATTTGTATCTCCCAGAATTTCTGCAGGTTTAACCGTGAATAGAAACCATAACATTAGAGCTTCTGTTCAAACCGGATTTAGAAATCCAACCACACAAGATTTATTTATTGGACTTGATGCTGGGCCTTATGTATTAATAGGTGGTGCTCCTTCAAATTTAGACAGATATTCCAGGGATTATGCAGTTAGTGCTGCTGGACAAATAAGTGGGCAACCAGCTACCATCAATCAAACAGGTAGTGCAGCTTATAACAACTCTTACTCCAGAAACTCTGTTGAAGCTTTTGCAGCTTCAGGAAACCCAGCAGATTTAACAATTAGCAATCCAGATTTGGTAAAACCAGAACAAGTAACCTCTTTTGAAGTTGGTTATAGAGGAAAACTGAACAAAGTAACTGTAGATTTTAGTGTGTACTATAACAAATACCAAGACTTTATCTCCAATGAATACGTTATTGCTCCTTTATATGGAACCGTAGGAGACAATACATCTATTACAGCCGTAGTCAATGGTGATTACCAAGTGTACCAAACCTATACCAATTCTGATGCTGATGTGAATTCTTATGGTGGTTCCATAGGTGTTGGCGTTAAAGTATTCAATGGTTTCGATTTAGATGGTAGCTATACGTATGCTAAAGAAGATTTTGATAGTGCCACCAATCCAGATTTTAGAACAAATTTTAACACACCAGAACATAAAGTGAAGGTGTCTTTTGGACATACAGAAGTAGTTAAGAACTTAGGATTTAACTTAGCTTGGAAATGGAGCGATGCATATTATTGGGAAGCTTCCTTTGGTGATGGAGACATACCTTCTTACCATACCTTGGATGCACAGTTAAACTATACCGTTCCTAAAATAAAATCAACCTTTAAAATAGGAGCTTCCAATGCTTTAGGTGAAGAATACTACACAGCTATTGGTACTGGTAGCATTGGTTCTATTTACTATGCGTCTTGGACAATTAATAACTTATAAAAAATATGAAAATGAAAACAAAATATATATGGTTACTAGCTGTTCTTCTAAGTTTTACAGCGTGTAACAACGATGACGATTCGTCTTCAACAGTTGATAATTTACCTCCTTTAACAGCAGGTGAAGCAGATTTTTCAAATTATGTAGCCGTGGGTGCTTCCTTTTCTGCAGGATTCTCTGATGGCGCTTTATTTATTGCTACACAAGAAAACTCCTTTCCCAATATCATGTCCAAGAAATTCGAGATGTTAGGTGGTGGCAGTTTTTCTCAACCTCTAATGAACGATAATATTGGTGGTTTTGTCATGGGTGGAACAGTTGTGGCTAACCCTAGACTATATTTTGATGGTTCTGGACCTGTTGTGTTGCCGGCAACCCCTACAACTCAAATTACCGATCATTTATCTGGTTCTTTTAATAACTATGGTATTCCAGGCGCTAAAAGTTTCCATCTTGGAATCCCAGGTTACGCTTCCCTAAACCCTTATTTTGGAAGAATGGCTTCAAGTCCAACAGCAACTGTTATTGGAGATGCTGTGGCTCAAAACCCAACGTTTTTTACCTTATCTGAAATTGGTGGAAACGATGTACTATCTTATGCGACTTCCGGTGGAACAGGAGTAGACCAAACAGGAAACTTAAATCCTGCAACCTATGGAGTAAATGACATTACAGACCCTAATGTATTTGCAGCTTCTTTTTCAGCAGCAGTAGATGCCTTAACGGCCAATGGTGCCAAAGGGGTTGTTACGAACGTGCCATATATTACTAGTTTAGCACATTTTACAACGGTTCCTTATAATCCAGTACCTCTTGATGCTGGAACAGCTGCAGTTGTAAACAATGCTTACGCAGCTTATAATGCTGGTGTAGCTCAAGCTTTTGCTTATTTAGTTGGAATAGGAGCTGTATCACAAGCTGATGCAGATGTTGAAATAGCCAAAAGAACCATCATGTTCGAAGCATCAGAATCAAACGCTGTAGTTATTATGGATGAAGATTTAACAGATTTGACAGCGATAAATCCGCAATTAGTTAGCATGAGACAAGCTACAGCCGATGATTTATTAGTGTTACCAGCTTCATCTTTTATTGGTACGGAAGCTGTTCCTGGAAATCCATTAACAGTTAATGGTGTTGCTATTCCTTTAGCAGACAAATGGGTGTTGACCCCAGAAGAGCAACAGGCTATAAAAACAGCTACAGATGCTTATAATGTTACCATAGAATCTGTTGCCAACGCAAACGGTCTTGCCATGGTTGATTTTAAATCTATTTTAATAGAAGCATCCACTACAGGAATTGCTTCAGGAAATTATATCTTAAACACCAGTTTGGTAACAGGAGGTTTGATCAGTTTAGATGGTGTACATTTAACATCCAGAGGTTATGCTGTGATGGCCAATGAAATGATGAGAGCCATAGATGCCACTTATGGTTCTAATTTTGAAGCTTCAGGAAACTTTGTGGATTGTGGAGATTACCCAACAAACTACTCGCCTAGCTTACAATAACATATAAAAAATTCAAAAATTATACGCCTTCTTCTAAGTCATTGGAAGAAGGCGTTTTTAATGAATAAAAAAGGTAAAAAATTTGATGTTATTTTTAAATTAAAACTCCTATATTTGCAGCGCGAAAAACCAGGTGTTTTTCATATTAAAAAATTTAGCAAATAAATAAACATAATAGTAATGTCAAAAGTTACAGGTAAAGTTGCACAAATAGTAGGTCCAGTTATCGATGTAGAATTCGCTGCTGGTGCTGAACTTCCAAAAATTTACGATTCATTAGAAATTACAAGACCTGATGGTTCTATTCTGGTATTAGAAGTACAATCTCACATTGGTGAAGACACTGTACGTACTATTGCCATGGATTCATCTGATGGTTTAAGTAGAGGAACAGAAGTTCAGGCTACTGGAGCACCTATTCAAATGCCTATTGGTGTTGAAGTTTACGGTCGTTTGTTCAACGTAATTGGAGATGCTATTGATGGTCTTGGAAACTTACCAAAAGCTGGAGAAGCTGGTTTACCAATCCATAGACAAGCTCCTAAATTTGAAGATTTATCAACCTCTACCGAAGTGTTGTACACTGGTATTAAGGTTATCGACTTAATTGAGCCTTATGCAAAAGGTGGTAAAATTGGATTATTTGGTGGTGCAGGAGTTGGTAAAACCGTATTGATTCAAGAATTAATTAACAACATTGCTAAAGGTCATGGTGGACTTTCAGTATTTGCTGGAGTAGGTGAAAGAACCCGTGAAGGTAACGATTTATTACGCGAAATGTTGGAATCTGGAATTATCCGTTATGGAAAAGATTTCATGCATTCCATGGAAGAAGGTGGATGGGATTTATCTAAAGTAGATAAAAGCGCTATGAAAGATTCCAAAGCAACTTTCGTTTTCGGACAAATGAACGAACCTCCTGGAGCACGTGCACGTGTGGCACTTTCTGGTTTAACCATTGCTGAATATTTCCGTGATGGTGCTGGAGAAGGTCAAGGAAAAGACGTTCTTTTCTTCGTAGACAATATCTTCCGTTTTACTCAAGCTGGTTCTGAGGTATCTGCATTACTTGGTCGTATGCCATCTGCAGTAGGTTACCAACCAACCTTAGCTACAGAAATGGGAGCCATGCAAGAACGTATTACTTCTACAAAAAGAGGTTCCATTACATCTGTACAGGCCGTTTACGTACCTGCAGATGATTTAACGGATCCTGCACCAGCTACAACTTTTGCCCACTTAGATGCTACAACCGTATTATCACGTAAAATTGCTGAGCTAGGTATTTATCCTGCTGTAGATCCTTTGGACTCTACATCTAGAATCCTTACTGCAGACATTTTAGGAAATGAACATTACGATTGTGCGCAACGTGTAAAAGAGCTATTACAACGCTATAAAGAATTACAGGATATTATTGCCATTCTTGGTATGGAAGAATTATCTGAAGAAGATAAATTAGCTGTATCTAGAGCTAGACGTGTGCAACGTTTCTTGTCGCAGCCATTCCACGTGGCCGAACAATTTACTGGTATCCCAGGAGTTTTAGTAGATATTAAAGAAACCATTAAAGGATTCAACATGATTATGGATGGTGAGTTAGATCACTTACCAGAAGCTGCGTTCAACCTTAAAGGATCTATTGAAGAAGCTATAGAAGCTGGAGAAAAAATGCTTTCAGAAGCTTAATCCAGTTTGGAGTTTAAGTTTTAGAGTTTAATATTGATGCTCCTAACTTATAACTCATAACTCATAACTAAAAGAGACATGTATTTAGAAATTGTATCACCAGAAGCAACCTTATTTAGCAACGAAGTGGACTCTGTAGTAGTGCCTGGAGTCAACGGTGAGTTTGAAATGTTAAAAAATCACGCTCCCATAGTCTCGCTTCTTAAGGAAGGAACCATAAAAATTCATACACATACGCAAAGTCATTTGGTATTTGATGAATTACCAGCTGAAGTACATAAGCATCTTGATGACGATAAGACCTTTCTTTTAAAGATAAAGTCTGGAACCATAGAGATGAAAGATAATAAAGTGATTATACTGGCAGATTAAACCGTATAACCTTTTATATATGAAACTATTATAAACCTTGCTATTTGCAAGGTTTATTTTTTTATACCATATTTGCTTAACAACAACCAAAATCCAACTAATGAAAAATACACTACTTATTGTAACCTTAATGGTTACCTCCATGGTTTTTTCACAAGACAAATGGCCCAAGATGATGTTTGATAGAGATGCAAATTTCTATGACATTAAACAAGACTTTGAAAAATATTATCAAGAAAAAGCTGGAAATGCCCTTAAAATTCCAAAAGGAACAGGCTTCAAACAATTTAAAAGATGGGAATATTATTGGGAACATCGAGTAGATGAAAACGGTAACTTTCCAAGTGAAGGACATGTTCTGGATGAAATGTCACGCTACAACAGGTTGCACGCCACAAACCAAAGAGGCTACGCGACCAACACCGGGAACTGGGAACTTGTAGGACCTATAGCTTTACCAAACAACGGAACTGGACAATTAAACGGAAATGGACGCGTAAGCTCCATTGCTTTCCATCCAACAGACCCAAATACCATTTTTGTAGGTGCTCCTTCTGGTGGATTTTGGAAAACCACAGATAATGGGGTTACTTGGACCGAATATTCCAATGGATTGGTACGTCTGGGAATATCCAGTATTGTAATACACCCTTCCAATCCTAATATTATTTACTTAGGAACAGGAGATAGGGATGGTGGAGACGCTCCTGGCTATGGAGTTTATAAAAGTACCGATGGTGGCTTGACTTGGAGCAGTAGCAACTCAGGAATGGGCAACAGAACCGTTTATGAGGTACTTATGGACCCTAATAATCCAGATGTTTTAATTGCATCAACCAGTGGTAGCCGTATCTATAAAAGTATAGATGGAGGTTCAAGTTGGTCTTATACATCAACCAGTTCTTCAATGAAAGATATTGCATATAAACCAGGAGATTCCAACATTATTTATGCTTCAGGAACAACCGTTGATGTTTCTACAGATGGAGGTAACACCTTCAGTCAAGTAACAAGTGGTGTCCCAAGTAACGCTCAAAGAATTGCTTTAGCCGTTTCGGCAGACCAACCAGATTGGGTGTACTTGTTAGCTGGTAATGGAAGTGGCCTGGTAGGTGTTTACAGATCTACTGATAGTGGTGTAAGCTTCACAACAAGAACAACTTCACCAAATATCTTAGGATACGACACAAATGGTGGTTCTGGAAGTCAGGCTTGGTACGATTTGGTTATAGCAGCAGACCCTACCAATGCCAATATTATTTATACTGGAGGTATCAACATATGGAAATCCATTGATGGAGGTACCACTATGAACATTAACACTTATTGGGTAGGCAGTTCTGGAACCATAGATGGAGTTCATGCAGACCAACATGTTTTGGAATTTTCACCATTTAACAACGACATTTATAGTGGTAATGATGGTGGTATTTATTACTCCTCAAACCTTGGAGCCAACTGGATCGATATCAGCAGTGGATTGGCCATTGCTCAAGTATATAAAATTGGTGTGTCTCAGATTTCAGAAAACACTGTAATCAATGGCTATCAAGATAATGGAACGGCAATTAATAGAAATTCTGTTTTTCATACCGAAATTGGTGGAGATGGTATGGAATGTATTATTGATCCTACAGACGACAACTTCATGTATGGCGCCTTATATTACGGAGATATTAGACGCTCAACCAATAATGGTACCTCGTTTTCTACCATTGCAGAAAATGGTGTGAATGGTATTACAGAAAGTGGTGCTTGGGTTACCCCTTATAAATTAGACCCAAACAATCCTAACAGAATGTATGCTGGCTATGATAACGTTTGGCGTTCAGACGATGTTAAAACGCCTGCTTCTAGCGCAATTATATGGACAAGAATTTCAAATTTTGGAGGTACTTCAAACATGGTGGATCTTGCCATAGCTCCTTCTAACAGCAATGTGGTGTATGCGTCCAGAAGTGGCTCTGGAAAATTCTTTTATTCCAATAACGCCTTATCCGCTTCTCCAACATGGAATAATTTAACAGCTAATTTACCTAGTTCTTCGTCTCCAAAAGACATTGAAATAGATCCAACAGACCACAATCATCTTTTTATAGCTCTAGGAAATAACATTTATGAATCCACAGACGCAGGAAATACTTGGACAGACATATCAGGAACGTTGCCTAATATCTCGTTAAATACTATTGTAATTGACGCTTCCAGTCCTATTGATGCCATGTATGTAGGGATGGATGTAGGTGTTTATTATAAAGATAATACCCTTTCGGACTGGACACCTTTTTATACAGGATTGGCCAATTTGGAAGTAACAGAGTTGGAAATTCATTCAAACATCACAGAGTGTAGCAGTAAACTTTTTGCTGCAACCTACGGACAAGGCTTGTGGATGAGCGATTTAAAAGATCCTGGAAATGTGGCTCCAACAGCTTGTTTTAAGGCAGAAGCCACACAAGGTTGTGTAGGAAGTACCTTGGTATTAACGGATAAATCCGATTACACACCTACCTCATGGTTATGGAACATTACTCCTGCAACGTATACATTTACCAATGGTACAACAGCCAATTCTCAAAATCCAGAAGTTATTTTTACTAGTTCGGGTACTTATACCATAGCGCTTACTGTTACAAATGCCAATGGAAACCATACAACCACTAAGGTGGATTATGTAACTGTTTATCCTGGAACTATCGCTTCTGGTTTTAGTACAGATTTTGAAGGAGAAGCACTATGTGGAACAGCTTCAGATTGTGGTGCAACAACTTGTAATTTAACCTCCAGTTTTTGGATAAACTTAAGCAATGGAAGTGAAGATGATATAGATTGGCGTGTGGATGAAGGCGGAACCACTTCCAGTGGAACAGGACCAACAAATGATTACAATCCAGGTTCAACAACTGGCAATTATATCTATACCGAAGCTTCTAATTGTTTTGGCAGTACTGCCATTTTAGAAAGTTCCTGTATGATTATGGATACTGCATATAATTTGGAATTTGCTTACCATATGGAGGGAGCAAGCATGGGCAGCTTACATATAGATGTCTTTGCTGATGGTGTTTGGAATGAAAACATCATTCCTGCCGTGTCTGGGGATCAAGGAACTAATTGGCTTACAGCAACCGTAGATTTGGCTGCCTACAATGGAAAAACCATTAAAATAAGGTTTAGAGGTATTACTGGATCTGGTTTTGAATCGGATATCGCTTTGGACGACATTAAATTGGTTGATCAAAATACCATTTCCGTTACCGAGTTTGAATCCCTTACAAATACCATTGACATCTATGGTGATGACCATTTAGTGATTCATTCTCAAAAAGAAACATTAAACAATGTTGTGGTTTATGATATTTTGGGCAGACAGTTATTTAATGAAATCGATTTACATTCAAACAAGCTTGAAATAGAATCCATTAAAAAATCAAATACGGTTTTACTGTTGAAGATTACTTTGGAAAACAATCATGTTGTGTATAGAAAAATCTTATTTTAAATCCTTCGGTCATATTCAAAAATGCCAAGCAGTTGCTTGGCATTTTTGTTTTACAAAATAGTCACTTTTATTTTTTTCCAAAGCTTCATTAGCAACAGTGCAAAAATAAGGGCTGCCCCAATAAGCAATAAGCCATTCAAGTAATTTCCATAAATAATATAGCCTGTAGCGAACATAATAGAGTAAATAAGTGCACAACCCACTAACATAGCCAATATTCCCGAAGGCACACTCCAACCTGCTTTCGTATTTTCCAATTCAATGTTTTCTTGTCTAGCTTCCAATACAATTTTTTGCCATCCTGGACCTCCTGGTTGTGTTTTTTTATAGAAATGTTGCAAAACGGTTTTGCTTTCAGCTTGAGTTAAAAATGTTACTGCTACCCAAACAATGGTAGTAACCAAGACAATCATAGGGAATTTTGCCCAAGTGGGGAAAAGACCTTCTTCACCAAAAAAGTAAATCCCTAAATCTGTAAAATTTAATAAAATTGATACAATCCCAGAAACAAACATGGCCGAAATTTCACTCCAGGCATTGATACGCCACCAAAACCAGCGCAGGATAAAAATCAATCCTGTTCCTGCTCCAAACATTAAAATAATATCAAATAATTGCAAAGCATTGGTAAGCACCAAAGCCAGTAAGGCGCTACAAACCATTAAAGTTACTGTTGCCAGCCTACCTACTGTAACCAATTGTTTTTCAGTGGCGTTTTTATTGATTTGTTGTTTGTAAAAATCGTTTACCACATACGATGCTCCCCAGTTTAAGTGGGTGGAAATGGTACTCATATAGGCTGCAACCAAAGAAGCCAAAACCAGACCTAACAAGCCACTAGGCAGTTTGGTTAACATGGCAGAATAAGCCAAGTCATGCCCAAGTTTATCTTCTGCCACCAAAGGAAAGGCTTGGTGAATACTAGCTATATCTGGGAAAACAACCAATGAAGCCAAGGCAACAATAATCCATGGCCAAGGACGTAAAGCATAATGCATGATGTTAAAAAAGAATGTGGCTCCAATGGCATGATTTTCATTTTTAGCTGCCAACATACGTTGCGCAATATATCCTCCACCACCTGGTTCGGCTCCAGGATACCAAGAACTCCACCATTGAACTGCCAATGGAATGATCAATAAGGTAATTAGGGCTTCTGTATTGCTAAAATCCGGTAAGATATTTAGTTTCCCTACCACGTTTTCATGTTGCAACAATGCCTCCAAGCCACCAACTTCAGGTAAGCCAACCAGATAATAAGCTGCTCCCAAAGCACCAGCCATGGCTGTAAAGAACAATATAAAATCTGTGTAAACCACGCCTTTAAAACCACCTAAGGCACTAAAAACAACGGTTATGGTTCCAGCATAAATAACCGTTTCCCAAGGTTGCAAACCCAACATGATGGCACCTATTTTTACAGCTGCCAAGGTTACTGCAGACATGGCAAGAATATTGAATATAATCCCTAAATAAATGGCTCGAAACCCTCTTAAAAACCGAGCAGGAGCACCACCATAGCGCAATTCGTAAAACTCGATATCTGTACTGACTTCCGATTTTCTCCAGAGCTTGGCATAGACAAAAACAGTTAAAAGTCCTGTTAACAAAAAGGCCCACCAAACCCAGTTTCCTGATACACCATTGGTTCTTACAATGTCTGTTACCAAGTTGGGAGTATCTGTAGAAAAAGTGGTTGCCACCATAGAAACCCCTAACAGCCACCAAGGCATGTTCCTTCCAGAAAGAAAAAATTCGGCTGCACTTTTTCCAGATTGTTTGGAAACATAAATGCCTATAAAGAGTGTGATGGCAAAAAACAAAACAATTAAAACAACATCAAACGAAGATAATTGGACCATAAGTGTGTGGTATTTACTTTAGGTTTCTAAGTTATACTTTTTTAATGACATTGGTTACAATGCCCCAAATAACAAAATCGTTCTCTTCAGTAATTTTAATAGGCTCATAGTTTTCATTTTCAGGTTGTAGCCATACTCCATCCTTTTCCACACGTAAACGTTTTACGGTAAATTCACCATCCAGAAAACAAACTGCAATTCTATTGTGAGCAGGTTCCAGGCTTCTGTCAATCACCAATAAATCGTTATCGTCCAATCCTGCACCAACCATGCTTTGTCCTGAAACACGTGCATAAAAAGTGGCTAGTTTGTTTTTTACCAGAATGTTGTCCAAAGAGAGCCTTTCTTCTTTAAAGTCTTCAGCTGGAGAAGGAAATCCTGCTGATATGCCTGTGTCTAAATAAACAGCTCCAGATTGGTTTGAAACATCTGGTGTGAAGAAAGTGAGGGTTTCTGATTTGTGCATTATCATGGGAAAACTTGTTTTAATTTCAATATTGAATTTAGTTTTTATTTATGGTTTTTTTTTATGGACAAAATTATTTCACCTTTAAAATATCGTTTATATTGGTTGTATAGCGTGGTGACAACCGTTCCTGACGCATTTTCCAGGTGCGTTTTAAATCTTGGTTGGCCAGTTTTAATTTATGGTCGCCATACTTTCCATTTAGTTTGTCTATGGCGTTCATCAAAGGCTTATGTTTTGCGTTTTCTTGCAAAAACAAATGTAATTGATGGTTATTGGTAGGAACCAGTCCTGTAACTACAACTCCAGCACGTTTATACTTAATCCCTTTTTTAAACATGGCAGTTACGGCCTTTACAGCCTCGTTACTTATAATAAGGGAGGAGTCTGTTGGGTATGCCAACTGGATCATTTTACTAACACGATGCTGAGGCAAATCTTTTTTGTGCCTATCGCTGCTTAAGCTTACCAAGATGATATGACAACTACTTTTTTGTTTGCGCAGTTTTTCGGCACAGCTGGTAGCAAAGGTGGATATGCGTTCCTTTAAATTTTGGATATCTGAAAAGGTATATTCAAAACTTCTGGTGGTAGCAATGGCTTTTTTTGATGCCATTTCCTCCAACTGTAAGGTTGGAACACCTTCCAGGTCTGTTTTTAAACGCCATTCCACAATGGAAAAATTTTTCCTGACCCATTCATCTGAAAGCTGTGTAAACTGATAGGCTGTAAGAATGTGTTTTTCTTTTAAGCGTCTGTTCAAGGCGCGTCCTATTCCCCAAACATCTTCTATTTTTAGCCATTTAAGGGCTTTGATGCGTTTGTCTTCGGAATCAATCACGTACACGCCTTTGGTTTGCTCTGGGAATTTACGTGCAATTTTATTGGCTACCTTGCTTAAAGCTTTGGTTGGTGCCACACCAACACAGGTTGGAATGCCAGTCCATTTTAAAATGCGTTTTCTAATTTGATCTCCATATTCCTTAAAGTCAAATCTTTCAGTGTTTTGAGAGTTTTGTGTTATCCCATCAAAGCCTCTAAATTGTAAAAAAGCTTCGTCTATACTATACACTTCCACATCTGGCGTGAACTGTTTTAAGATACTCATAACACGACTGCTCATGTCTCCATACAGTGGATAATTAGAAGAAAACACTTGTACGTTGTGTTCTTTAAAAAAGGCTTCGTATTTAAAAGCAGGAGCTCCCATGGGCAAACCCAAGGCTTTAGCTTCATCGCTTCGCGCAATCACGCAACCATCGTTATTGCTTAAAATAGCGACAGGATTGTGGCGCAAACTAGGGTTAAAAACCCGTTCGCAAGAGGCGTAAAAGTTATTGCAATCTACAAGGGCATACATGGCATAAAGGTATTGAATTTTTAAAAACGTTAGGTGTTAAAATGTTTGTTGTTTGGTTGAAAAAAAATTGAAGTTCCAATAGCTAGATGTTAAGTTCTATTGCTTGTACCAAAGGCCCATACAAGTTTCTGACCTATCCTGCTATGGATCTCACTTTAAGAGCAGGTTTTCTTAGGTTGTTTTAGGGTGTGATATGGGGTTTATATTACTTACATACGGAGTAACTAGGGAGTAACTACGGGTGAACCCCTAAGGATGCTTTTATTTATAAGGGTTTAGAGTGGTTGAAAACAGGCATAACCTGTATTGATTCAAGGGAGTGAACTTTGAAAGATTAAGATACTCCTTTTTTCTTAAAGTCCAAAAAAACGAGGCTATTATTTAAGCTGTGTATAGAAAAAATGACCCGTCCTAAAATAACTATACAGATTAATAAATAAATCCTGATATCAGGATACAATTCTTTTTCTAAATCCTAAAATGATTGTATATTTTTCATACACTCTCCATACACTATCTATACTTGAGCCATACTTGAGCTATATAGAAGCTAAACTGTTTGTGGACATATGCTTACATGAATGAGATTGCCACGTCCTTCGTCTTCGCAATGACAGGTAGACTTATTTTAAAACAGTTCATGGATCTTATTGTACACCAGGTGGCTTTCCCAACCTCTATAAAGCAGGTAATCTGCCAATTTCTTTTTTTTCTTTAAAGGATTGGTTTCTTTAATGCTGGCTGCTTTTTTTTCTGCCAAGGCATGAAAGGTGTTTAAGTAGTCTGCTTCTGAAATGTCCTTAAAAGCTTCCTTGATATTGAAAGGGCTAATGTCGCGTTTTTTAAGTTCCAGTTCCAAACGTTTGCGACCCCATTTTTTAACACGGAATTTGCCACGCACATACGATTTTGCAAAACGGGTTTCGTTAAGGAAATCGTGTTCCAACAAATGCACGATAATCACATCTATGGCTTCTGGAATCATGCGCATATCCCGAAGTTTTTGGGCGACTTCTTTATGGCAACGTTCCTGGTAGGCACAGTAGTTTTCAAGGGTTCTTTTGGCTTCTTCAACCGTGTATGTTTTAACCAATTTCATAGCTGCAAGATAATAACAATTTATTAACAAGTAACCCGTTGTGAGCCATTGATTTATATGATAATTTGTGTTATATTTGAGTGCTCATTTTTAATGGGCCTAATTAATTAATCCATATTAATCCCTATGATTAAAAAATACTCCCTTGTATTAGTAGCATTTTTGTGCTTTGTTTTGTCTGGTTTTGGGCAGATTCTTACTTTTGAATTTTCTGGTTTGGCTGGAAGTGAAGTAAGTGCAAATTCCAATTTCAATAACGCAAATTTATCTTCCTCTACAATTACAAGGGGCTCTGGATTATCTGCTTCAAATAATGGGGGGAGATTTAATGCGACTAACTGGGCAACTGGAAGTATAGCTAATGCTGTTTCTGGTGATGATTACATGGAGTTTACTATTTCGCCTAATGCAACTTATCAATTTTCAGTTTCATCAATTGAAATCCATTTACAGCGTTCAGGAACTGGACCAAGAGCTATAACCCTAAGAAGCTCTATCGATTCTTATTCTTCTGATCTTGATGCAATAAAAACTATAACGGATATTACTAGTACTCAATCTTTTACTTTTACTTTTGCACAAGCTAATTCTGCTTCACCAGTTACTTATAGGTTTTATATGTATGCCGAAGCTACTGGAGGCAGTGGAGGTATTGGTGATGGTACAGGAAATGATATTATTGTAAATGGTACTGTAACATCAACAGGTGGAGGTTGTGCTATTTCAAATTCTGGTATCTCCAATATATCTTGCAATGATAATGGTACTACAACTGACGACACAGATGATTATATTACTTTTAATTTAAACCCAACAGGATCAACACTTGGAACAAATTATAATGTAAGTGTAAGTAGTGGTAGTATTTCACCAACGACAGCTGCCTATGGAAGTGTTACAACTTTTACATTGCAAAATGGTTCAGCAGGCGCAGGTGATGTTACAGTTACGCTTACTGATGATACTGATGGCACATGCATATTAAACCAGCTTATAACAGATCCTGGAAGTTGTATTTCTGGAAATTGTACAGAACTATTTATTTCGGAATACGTTGAAGGTTCTTCTAATAATAAATATATTGAGATTTATAATCCAACAAATTCTGCAATAAATTTATCGGGATACTCATTAGAATTATACTCAAACGGCAGTGCAACAGCTTCGTCAACAGAAAATTTAAGTGGAACAATTCCAGCTTATGGAACTATTGTGTATGCAAACAATTTAGCAACAATTTACGCTGGGACAGTAACAGTAACAAATGTTTGTAATTTTAATGGAGATGATGCCATCGCTCTTCTAAATGGTTCATCTTACATAGATATCATAGGAACCATTGGCGAAGATCCAGGTTCTGCATGGACTGGTACAGGAGGCCGTTCAACTGAAAACAGAACAATAAGACGAAATGCAAGTGTGCAAATTGGAGTTGATTCAAATCCTGCAAATGGTTTTCCTACATTTAACTCTGAATGGGAGGTTTATGGTCAAGATACAGTTTCAGATTTAGGCAATCATACTAGTGATTGCCAAGGCCCAACCCCAGAACTGCAATTAGTAGATGACACAGCCACGAATCAGAACTGTGGTTATACCATAGATTTTGGCGCACAAGCTGTTTCTACAAATACTGATTTAACTTTTGATATAGAAAATGTTGGGAGTGCCGATTTAGATATTAGCTCTTTTGGGATTACTGGTGATTATGCCATAATCTCTCCAACAGCACCATTGACAATTACTTCAGGAAACTCGCAAACAGTTACTATTAGGTTTACACCTACAGCAACAGGAACAAGAAATGGCGTTTTAACTATAAACAATAATGATATAGATGAAGGAACATGTGTAGTAAACCTAACAGGACAAAGTTTTACTCCTGCACCAGAAATTAATGTAGAAGGCGATTTAGGGTCTTTCCCAGATATTGCAGATGGAGACACGACACCACAAGGGACTGATAACACACTTTTTGCTTCAACAGCAATAGGGTCGTCACAGACAAAATCATATAGAATTCAAAATTTAGGAACAGCTGATTTGACCATTACTAACATTACCACAGTAGGAGGGAATGCTGCAGATTTTATAGTAGAACCTACATTAACATTTCCATTAGTAATTTCACCTTCTAGTCTTATTACTTTTGAAATTGAATTTTTTCCAGTTGCTGCAGGAACACGAAATACTACAGTAAACATCATTAGTGATGATGCAGATGAGAATCCTTACGATTTTGCTATACAAGGAACTGCCACCTGTACAGCTACCGGATTTACAATTGCTCCTTTAAGTGGACCTGTAGGTACCGTAACGACTATTACAGGAACTAATTTTGGAGGCTCGACAACTGCCACGATAAATGGTAATGCTGTTGGGGTTACTGTTTTAAGTACAACCCAAATGGAATTAATTATTCCTACTGGAGCTGTTACTGGTAACATTATTATTAATAACGACTTGAATTGTGATAGTACTATAGCATTTACCGTAATTGATAATCAAATAGGAGGTTGTGAAGGTAGCGCAACGTTAAGTGATATCTTTATTAGTGAAATTACAGATGCTACTGTAGGAGGTTTAACTTATATAGAGCTTTATAATAGAACTGGTAGTACTGTTAATCTTTCTGGATATTCTATAGGTATTCTTAGTAACGGAGAAGCTACACCAACAAATTCTATTAATTTAACAGGTAGCATTCTTGATAACGATACCTTTGTTATAGCCATAGGGGCTTCAACTTCTCCAGATTATACAGATCCAGGGGCAGATACTTGTTCTATCACAGGTGGAAATGGAGAATTGGCTGACTTAGTTAGTTATGTAGGAGGTATTAATAAAAAGGATAATAAACATGATGCTATTCGTTTATTAAAATCATCTGGAACTGTTGTTGTAGATGAATTTGGAGTTTATCAAGATGATGATTGGATGGATTCAACAAGTATTACTGGTGATAGAGGATTTAATTTTAGAAGATTAAATACAGCCTCTCCATTACCAGATCCAACATTTACTTTAGCAGAACTAGGCAATTGGAACATAATTGATTGGGCAGGGTCAGGTTTATCAACTTGTAGCATAAACGATTATTCAGATATTGGAAATTATGATTTTTCATTAGGTACACCTCCAACATTAACAGTTCAGCCTAATTTACCAACAAGTAATTGTGATCTTTCTGCAACTATAAGCGTTACTGCTACTGAAGGTTTTTCAGGTGGGAATCCATTAGCTTATCAATGGTATTATTCAGCATCTGGTGATACTGGATGGACTCCAGTACCAAATGCTGCACCTTATAGTGGTTATAATGCTGCAACATTAGATATTAGCAATACATTAAATCTGGATGGCTATCAATATTATTGCCAAGTAAGAGAAGATGATGCACTTTGTTTCAAAGCATCTAATGCTGTAAAACTTCATGTTACTAAAACTGTTTGGGATGGAACGGATTGGACCAACTCTACACCTCCAGATGAATTTACTGTAGCTGTTATTGACGGGACTTATGATACGGGGTTTCATGGAGATATTGACGCTTGCCAGCTTATTATAAATTCTGGAGTAGACCGCACTTTAAATGTGGAAAATTCCACTTATGTTAGAGTTGTAAATAATGTTATTAACAACGGAAGCATTACAGTTCAAACACATGGTGCTTTTGTACAGGATGGTGTGGGTGCAAATGCAGGCACATTTACTAACAATGGTTCTGCTAGTGTAATTAAATATACAGATATTTTAAATGACTGGTATGAGTATACCTATTGGAGTTCTCCAGTTGTGAATCAATTGATAAATGCAGCTACACCAGATACCCCAAATTCTAGAAGGTTTTATTTTGAAACTGCTAATTATTTAGATGAACATACTGTTGGTACAACTAACAATGTCCCAGATGATATTGATGATGATGGTAATGATTGGCAAAACGCCTCAGGAGATATTATGGAATCAGGCAGAGGGTATGCCACAACCTCCTCGCCTTTAGGTTCGTTTCCTGGAGTTGACCAAGCAATTTTTGAAGGAACATTTTTTAATGGTGATTTACTTAAACCAATTATAACCAATGGTTTTTCTGGAGATAACGATTGGAATTTGGTTGGAAACCCTTATGCTTCAGCTATTGCTTTTAATGATTTATATACAGAAAATAACGCAATAATTGATGGAGCTGCTTATTTATGGTCTCAAGCATTACCTCCTTTAATTACAAATCCAGGTAATGAAGTGCTAAATTTTAATCAAGCAGATTATGCAATCATTACTACTGGAAGTGGTAATATTGCAGGAGGAAGTACTGTTATTCCTACATCTTTCATTCCTTCTGGTCAAGGCTTTTTTGTTAAGGCAATAAACTCAGGTGGTGATTTGAGGTTTACAAATGCCATGCGTCGTGCAGACAATACTAGTAATAATCAGTTTTTTAGGGTTGATAATTCAAATCAAAATACTTCAAACAATCAAACCAATAGGTTATGGGTTAATTTAACTTCGGATAATGGTGTTTTCAATCAAATTTTAATTGCATATGTTGATGGAGCAACAAATGGTTATGATGGTTGGAGCTATGATGCGCCAAGAAATCTATCTAGTGGATTAGCTTCTGTAATTTACACATCAATTGAAGAGGTTGATAACATAAGATATGCCGTTCAAGGAAAACACCCTAACAGTTTGAATTTAGATGAAGTTATTCCACTCGGCTTTTACACAACTATAAATGAAGCAACTTTATATAGTTTGTCCATTGAGCAATTTGAAGGGGAGTTTTTCTCCAATAACAATGTTTTTGTAAAAGACAACCTATTAAACATTATCCATAATTTAAATAATGCTCCTTACACATTCACCTCAGGAGTAGGTGAGTTTAATGAGCGTTTTGAATTGGTGTTTAGGGACTCTTTCCTTTCGGTAAATGAAGAAGAACTTACTTCAAACCATGTTAGTATCATAGAACATGACAATGGAGAGGTTACATTTAAGGTTCCAAGTCAATATAAAATACAAACTGTTGATATTATAGACCTTTTAGGAAGAACTGTTTACAACTTAAAAGGAAATAGTTCCACCGAAACATACAATCTTTCTAATTTAAGCCAGGCAACTTATGTAGCTAGAGTAACTTTAACAAATGGGCAAGTGCTCACTAAAAAGGCTGTAAAACGTAAGTAAGCTTGTTGTTTAGTTGTTGTTTGATGTTGAGAAGCGATAATACACTTTGTAGACACTTCGACAGGCTGAGTGTGACACAAATTAGAAGAAGCCACTACAACACATGTTTGTAGTGGCTTTTTTGTTTGTTTTTAGTTACAAGCTATAGCTTAAAGAAATAATCAGGTTTCTTCCTGGAGAAGCAATTCCTGAGGAATAGGTTTTATAACGTTGGTCTGTGATGTTCTCCAAACTGGCTGTTAGGGTTGCTGCTTTCGTGATTTGGTATTGGGTCCTTAAATTTAAGGTGTACCAAGAAGGAGCGTAAGGGTTTCCGTTGTCGTCTAGAGCATACATATAATCCTTGCCTTGTTCTGAAGGTGCCAATTGATAAAAAGACAATTCGCTGTTATATTCAGCGAAGGCATCGACTAAAAATTTATTTTTTTGCCAAATAAAATGGGTGTTCCCAAAATTAGGCGACACATGTCTCGCTGGAACTTCACTGCCATCTGCATCCTCTTCTTTTCCACCAGTAACATTATATTGGGAGGTAAGCTTAAGATGATTGGTCAAGTTTAAACGCACTCCAGCTTCAAAGCCATATATTTTGGCATCAGAAGCATTTTGTATGGCCTGTACATTGCTCAATTCACCATTATACATAATTTCAGTTTCTCCATTTAAAGTATAATCCCTTCTTACCAATGCTTGATCTAAATAGGTATAATAAGTAGCGACATCAAAAATAACCATATCATCAAAATTTAGGGTTAGACCTAACTCGCCACCATAAGCATATTCAGCCTTTAAATCTGGATTAGGCACAACCACAGAACCAGGTTCTGAATCGAAAACCTTTCCAATATCATCAATATTGGGTGCCCTAAAAGCCGTAGATAAATTAAATCGCCATTGTAAAATATCATTGGCTAACCAACTAATTCCTGCCGAACCCGTTAAAGCTCCAAAATTTAGATCGGTTTCAGTAAAAGGTAAATTTAGAAATTGATTGTTTTCGGTGAAATTGGCATGCATTAAAATATAATTGTAACGTAAGCCAGACTGTAGGATAAATTTATGGTTTGGTTTAAACTTAAAATTGGTATAAGCTGCCATGGATTGCCATGTAGAACCATTGGGATATCTAGACACGATTGGAGCAGTTTCGTTGGTCTCTATGTTCAATTCCTTGCCTATGGATTTTACTTTATTGTACACATATTCCACACCATAGAACAATTCGGTTTTTGGAGATAGTAATTTTTCAAAGTCGGCATTAAACGACACTGCATCTACAGCTTCTTCTGTCATGCTTTTCATCACATCTCGATAGTCCCTATCGTTTCTGCTTTCTTTAAAATTTTGATAGGCTAGAGTTGTTTGAATTTTATCGTATAAATTGGAACTGCTGCTTATTTTGGTCATTTGCAGGTTACCCATAAACCATTGCTGTGGACCGTAATACCATTCAGCTGAACGTAAATCATCTCCCCGATATCTAATTAATCTATCGTATCTTGGGTAATCCGATGTTTTTGTATAAGTTACACCTAAATCGAAACTTAAGTTTTCTTGTGGCTCAAAACGTACTTTTTGCATGAGGTTTATTTGGTCATAACCTGTTGGCACTTGTAATTTAGGGTTGTCATTAGACACTATTTGGTCCTGGCCATTATTGGTTACCACATATTCTGGTCTTAAATAATCGTCTGGTCCATGGCTTCCCATTCTTAGGTCGTCAAAATCGGAATATGAAACACTGGTTAAGAACGCCCATTTTTTGAGACCGAAATTTAAATCCAGATGACCTGTTTTTTCTTTGTTTGCCGTTGCATATCTAGCAACAGCATTGGCTTTAAAATACAGCTTGTCTGAATAGGACACTTGTGGTTTTTTGGTATAGAAGCTCATAACACCTCCTATGGCATCACTACCATAAACCACAGAACCAGCTCCAAGGGTAATTTCTGTGTTTTGTATGGTAAACGGATCGATAGAGATGACATTTTGAAGGTTTCCACTTCTAAAAATGGCGTTGTTCATTCGCACACCATCTACGGTAAGCAACAATCTGTTGGTTGAAAAACCTCTAATCATAGGGCTTCCTCCTCCTAACTGACTTTTTTGGATATACACATTCCCAGAGCTTTCCAACAAATCGGCACTGGTTTGTGGATTTGAGATTTGGATTTCCTTGGCAGAAATTCCAATAATTTTTTGAGGAATGTCTTTTTTGTTTTGTTCAAACTTAGAGGCAGAAATAACTATTTCATCCAGACCTTCAATTTTGGCTTCCAATAAAACCGTATGGTTGTTGGCAATGATGGTCTCTTTTTTAATTTTTAACTTTTTGTGGAGTAAATCTTCAAAATAAAGATATTCAGAGTCTGTAAAAGAATTTAAAGAGGCCATCCCTTCAAAATCTGTTATCACCATTATGGTTTTAGTTTGGTTATAAATAGTTACACCAGGAACGGGTAGCCTAGATTCACTTTCTAATACTTTAATTTCTTGGGCTTGAGCAGGTATGACAATACAGAGCCAGAGACCTATTGTTAAAAACAATCTCATGTTGGTTAGTTAAAAATTTATGAATTAAATACTTGATTAAAAATTTCCATGGATTGAGGTTTTCTGAACCCTTCCAGATGCAATTCAAAATATAAAAGCATCATTTTTAAAAAAGACTGTCTTTGATTTGAATTGATTTTAATCGTGTTTAACTTATCAAAATTTATGCCCAAGAGGTGTTTTAAGAGAATTATATTTTCACCTGAAACTGCATACATATTTGTTTTGTGATGTTGGAAGGTTCCTTCTGCCAAATTAAACCAAGATTCGTTGTTTTGTGGTAATTCAGGATAAAATCCTAAATGTTTGGTGAGCTTCAGTAAAAACAGCAAATGGAAGTTGGCATAATGGTTATGGGTATCCAACCATTGCAAAGTGGTTTCCAGGTAGGTATAAAGATGTTCGTTTGATTCTTCTTCTTTTAAGGTGCTGGTTAGAAGTTCGGCCAAAAAAAAAGTAATGGCGCTTTTTATTACATGGGTTTGTAAGTTACTGTACAGATAGTGCACCTTAACCTCTTTAACTTCCTGCAAAGACCTATTGTTTTTGTGCAAAGTGACTAGCTGTAATTGGGATAGCAATTGAAAATAGGCAGATTTTGAATTTCCTTTTTTAGAACTGGATACGTTTCTAAGCAAATAACTTACAAGACCATATTTTTGAGTATAACATTTAACAATTAAATCGTTATCCCTGTATTTTATCTTTGATAAAACAATGGCATTTGTAGTTGTTAGCATTATCTCACCACCATTAGTTTAAGCACCTTTGTTTCGTAAGAATCCAAATCGGATAGCATGATAAGATACACTCCAGAGGCAACAGAGTTATTCCCTAGGTTTTTTCCATTCCAATAGGCCGAACCTCCATCTATCTCTAAATTGTAACCTCTATATCTGGTATTTACGTTGGATTGAGCTTCTGCTACCAAATTACCTTCTATATCTGTAATTTTAATATTCATATTTTCGGTAATGCCTCTTATTTGAATTTTTTTATCATTCATGTTATAATCCGGTCTTACTGGATTTGGAAAAATAAAGGCATTTTCTAAGGTAGTCATGGTCTCTGAACCACCGGAGCCGTAGGACACCAGTCCTTTGTCTGTAGCAATGTAAACTATGCCGTTGGTTTGGTCAATGGCAACATCTACCACGTTGTTTGTTGGCAAAGGGGAGTTGTCTTTTGTGAAATGGTAAATGGTTTCTTGGCCATCTGATGAAAAATAGTATAATCCAGCACCAATAGTTCCAATCCATTTGTTGTTGGAACCATCCACCTCGATGTCAGACACATAGGTTTGAAATAAAAGTTCTTGTGGCAATCCATCATCCAATACAATAATAGATTGCGCTTCTATTGCTGGATCGGTAAAGAAACCTGCCGTATTGTACAACACCCTTAAACCATTAATTGTACCAATCCAGATTTGATCTCTTTTATCAATGGCCAATGAAGAAACAAACGCTGTAGGCATGTTCTGTTCTTCGGAATACAACCCTCTAAGTTGTCCATCTTTGTAGCCTATAAGTCCATTTTTATAAGCTCCAATCCATTTGGTGCCATTAGCATCAATTTCAATATCGCTGTAACCCCATTCGCCTTCTAAAGCATCGGGAATTAAATCTGTAAAATCATAACTATTCCATTGATTTGAGTTTGGATCATAGGATACCAATGGTTTTGCAACACGAGCTGTCATGGTCCATAAAACGCCACTTGAATCGAAGTTAGAGGCACTGACCCTAATACTTTTATAATTAGGTGCACTGGGAATCACGAGGGATCGTAAAGCACTATTGGACTCATCATACAATACAGTGGGAACATCATTATTTACTTCCAATAATCCATCTGAGAAGGAACTGATAAATACTTGTTGGTTATTAAATGGGTTTACAGCTATTTTATTTAAATTTCTGGCTCCTAAAACACTATCAAATGGCACATTTACCCAGGATTCATCTATAAGGTGGCTAAAACCCCACTGCCTAATTGGAGCAGGATTATACGTCAAGTTGTAGTCTCCATAGGAAACCCAAAGATTATTAGGAATGGTTTGTATGGCAAAGGCATTATTTCTTAAAGGACCGTCTGGATGTATTTCTGTTATATCTGTTTGGTTGGCATATGCTATTTTTAAAATACCATAATCTGTAGTTCCAATATACATATACTCACTATCAAAAGTTGTGACAGAAAATTCAGTAGGGTAATCTGGAAGTATTGGTACAACGGTTATTTCATTAAAAGCATTGTCGAAAAAATAAGATTCATTTTTAGTAGTTACAAATAGATTGTTATTGGATTCACTAAAATCTAAAATTGGATCTGGTATGGTTGTAATTGAATTTATAGAAGTGTCTATAACCTCAAATACCTGTCTATTTGCCTTAATGATATAAATTCTATCATCCATTGTAGATTCTACAGCAATGACATTACCACCTGTTACGGTTTGCCATTCCTGAAAGTCTATTAAATTGTCACTGTTCACCAAGGCTCTTTTTAAGCCTCCACCATCTAAACATGCAGCAAAAATATAGCCTCCAGAAATAGCGGTTTGTTTAACCCTTAACTGAGAACCTCCAGAACCAATGTAATAGGTGTCCCCAAATTCCAGTCTGGACATATCGTATACTGAAATACCATAATCAGTGGCTATATAAAGCAGCTCATTATATTCTTCAAAATGATTAACCCTTTTGTCATTAGGAGGAATGGTTGGTTTTTCCAATATATCAACAACCGTTAAGATATTGGTATCATCTTCCAAAGCAATTTCTATAAGTCCATTTGCATAGCCAATAACGAGCATTTGATATGCTTCGCTATAATGAATGGTTGAGATTTCTTCACCTGAAAGTCCGTTTATAGTTGTAAGTGTTTCCATTTCAGAGGACATAAGATCATAAGAAAACACAGCATTCTCTGCAGCCACGTATATTTTACCATTACCTTGTGTGACATCCTTTACATTTAGGTAGGAAAAGTGTCCTTTCCATAACGCAGAATAATCCTGGGCCATTAAAGATACTGGAAACAAGATGATTAAAATTAGGTAGTTTCTGATATTCATAGTCATTTAAAAACTTTTCAAATATATCTATATATAACGAGTTTTAGAATAAAAACATATAAATTGAACAAAAAAAGCTTCCAATTTGGAAGCTTTTCATTTTTATATTTAGGAAATTATACCACTCCTTGTGCCAACATGGCATCTGCCACCTTAACAAATCCAGCGATATTCGCTCCTTTCACATAGTCAATATAACCATTATCCTGTGTACCATAAAGAACGCAAGACTCATGAATGTTATCCATGATTTGTTTTAACTTGGCATCCACTTCGTCTCTAGTCCAATTTAGCCTTAAAGAGTTCTGGCTCATTTCCAATCCGGAAGTTGCCACACCTCCTGCATTGGATGCTTTTCCTGGAGAAAACATCACTTTTGCATTCTGGAAAGCTGTAATAGCTTCAGGTGTGGTTGGCATGTTAGCACCTTCTGCCACTACCTGAACCTTATTTTTTATTAGCATGTGTGCTTCTGCTTCGTTTAATTCATTTTGAGTGGCGCATGGCATAGCTACATTACAAGTTACAGACCAAGGTCTCTCTCCCTCATGGAAGGTTGCAGAAGGGTATTTATCAAGATATTCGTTAATTCTACCTCTTCTAACATTTTTGATTTCTTGAACATAAGCCAATTTTTCTGCATCAATTCCATCAGCATCGTAAATAAATCCTGAAGAATCCGATAAGGTTACTACTTTGGCTCCAAGTTCTGTGGCTTTTTCACATGCAAATTGTGCGACGTTTCCAGATCCAGAAATCACCACAGTCTTTCCTTGAAACGTATCATTTTTTGTGGCCAACATATTTTTGGCAAAATACACGCAGCCATAACCTGTAGCTTCTGGTCTAATTAAAGATCCTCCAAAAGAGATACCCTTTCCTGTTAAGACACCTGTAAATTCGTTTCTTAATCTTTTATATTGTCCGAACATATATCCAACTTCTCTTCCACCAACTCCTATATCTCCAGCAGGAACGTCGGTATCTGGACCTATATGACGGAATAACTCTGTCATAAACGATTGACAAAAACGCATAACTTCATTATCGCTTTTCCCTTTAGGGTCAAAATCACTTCCACCTTTTCCTCCACCCATTGGCAAGGTTGTAAGCGAGTTTTTAAATACTTGTTCAAATCCTAAAAATTTTAAAATGCTTAGGTTTACAGATGGGTGAAAACGCAAACCACCTTTGTAAGGTCCAATAGCAGAATTGAACTCTACCCTAAACCCTCTATTTACTTGAGTCTTTCCTTGATCGTCAATCCATGGCACTCTAAAGATTATTGTGCGTTCCGGCTCAACCATTCTCTCTAACAACATTTTATCCTGATATTTAGGATTCGCTTCTATAAATGGAATTACAGTTTCTGCCACTTCATGTACAGCTTGTAAAAACTCCGGTTCATGCCCATTCTTTTCCTTTACAAGACTTAGAAAAGCATCTATTTTATTTTTCATTTAATTTAAATTTAATACTGTTGTGTAATTTGTTAATTTGTTCAGCAAATATACATTATCTTTAAAAATTAATTATTATTTTTTGTTTTTTCACAATGTTTATTGGAGAATAAATTATTAGATTTAGCTTATTAAAGTAAAAAACTACCTGTAATTTGCATTTTATCCGATTTATTTGGTAGTTGGTCGAGTTTTTATATATTTGTTTATTATTATGCTCTAATTATCGAATGCTTATATGTGCAATTTGAAACAGTTAACCGTATTCTTTTTCCTACTTATTGGAATTCAGTCAAGTTTTTCTCAACTTGGATTTTCACATGAAATTGGAGCCATAGTAGGTCCTGTTCAATTTCGATCGGATTTTGGAGTTCGAAATGATGAAGGTACCAATTATGGAAACTCAGGATATGGAATAGGTATTGTACACTACATCAATTTTGCCTACAGAGCAGATTGTAATTGTTATTCTACAGACACCTATTTTAACGATCATTTCAAATTAAGAAGTGAGATTTCCTTTAACAAAACCAAGCTAGATCATCATGGGCAATGGGCTGATGGAAATTCGGTTGATGCTGCCAGGCTAAGAGCCCACACTGGGGAAGCCAATAATTTTGATATTGGTATGCAATTAGAATATTTTCCTTTAAGTATTCGAGACTTTATGGCTTTTGCATACAGGTTTGCGCCTTTTGTGAGTTTAGGAGTTCATTATACATCGTACAACCCTAAGGCATATACCAATTTTATGGATCCTGATACAGGAATTGTAGATGGAAACATTAACAATGCCAACAATTTCTGGAGTGCTTGGGAACCTGGTTCTATAGACCCTTCCAAAGGGAGTACTTGGTCTGTGGTAACCAGTATTGGAGTTCGATATAAGTTAGCTCCTCTATCTGATTTGATGCTGGATTTGAGATGGCAGTATTATGGAAGTGACTGGATAGACGGTTTAAACCATCAATTATCTTCTAACAAATATAACGATTGGCTAATCTGGTTGAATTTTGGATATATTTATTATCTGGATTAAAATTTTAAAACACATAAGACACCAAGACATGTTCTTGGTTTTTTTTGGTTTAATTTATAGCTTGTTTTAAGTCTTCAATCAAGTCGTCTATATCTTCAATGCCAACACTTAACCTTATCAAGGAGTCTAAAATCCCTGTTTTTTCACGCGCTTCCTTGGGTATGCTGGCATGTGTCATACTTGCAGGATGTCCTGCCAAAGACTCAACACCTCCTAAAGATTCTGCCAAGGTAAACACCTTTAATGTTTCAACAATTTTAATGGCTTCTTCAAAATTATTCCCTTTGGTAGAAAATGACAGCATGCCACCAAAACCTTTCATTTGTGCTTTTGCAATTGCATGATTTGGATGATGCTCAAATCCAGGCCAATACACGTGCTCTATCTTGGGATGGTTGGATAAATATTCGGCTACTGCTTTCCCATTTTCACAATGACGCTGCATTCTTACATGTAGGGTTTTAATGCCTCGTAATACCAAAAAGCTATCTTGAGGGCCACAAATGGCTCCACTGGAGTTTTGAATAAAGTAAAGTTTGTCTGCCAAGTCTTTATCTTTTACCACCAAAGCTCCCACAACCACATCGCTATGACCACCAAGATATTTAGTTGCAGAGTGCATGACAATATCCGCACCCAAAGTTAATGGTTGTTGCAAATAAGGGGTTGCAAAAGTATTATCAACAGCAAGAAGCAATTTGTGTTTTTTTGCTATGGTTGCACATGCTTTTATATCTATAATGTTCATCATTGGGTTGGTTGGGGTTTCAACCCAAATAAGTTTGGTATTTTCGTTGATGTAAGCTTCTATGTTTTCAGCTTGTTGCATCCCAATAAAGTGAAACTTAATCCCAAATTTTTTATATATGGATGTAAACAACCTATAGGACCCTCCATACAAATTGTTTGTAGAGATAACCTCATCGCCTACTTGCAACAGTTTTAACACAGCATCTATGGCAGCTAAACCAGAACCAAAAGCCAGTCCGTAATTCCCGTTTTCAAGACTTGCTAAAGCATTTTCCAAGGCTGTTCTAGTTGGGTTATGGGATCTGGAATATTCGTAACCTTTATGTGCTCCAGGTGTAGATTGAGCATAAGTTGAGGTTTGATAAATAGGTGGCATAACAGCGCCATATGCTGGATCGTGTTGTTGGCCTCCATGTATTGTTTTGGTGTTGAATTTCATGGGTTGTAAAGTTTTAAGCCAATAAGAAACCTGTTTGCTTTCTTATTTAAAGTTCATTAAAAATGTAAGGGTAAAGCTTACCATTACAAATTAAAAAATTATTTCATACAAAGTTACTGTTTCATTCGGTCTATTGGAATGCAATAACTACCTTTAACATCATCTTAATCCTTTAGTGCCATGCGTTTTAAAATTTTTATTTATGCCATCATCATTTCTTTAATCTCACAAACTTGTAAAGAGGAAAAAACCGTGGAGTTTCAAGAAGTTACCAAAACTACAACAAACAATAAACTACTTGAAATTCACATACCAGAAGCTTCTGGAAACGATGATATTTCCAAAAACATTAATTCTTCCATCCATCAGCATGTTATAAATTCTTTAAACATAAAAGATACTGAAGCTCCAGCCTTAAAAACCATAGAAGAAAGTATTGATGCTTTTAACAATGAGTACGAATCTTTTAAGTCTGATTTTCCTGAAACCATTATCGCATGGGAAGCTCAAATAGATGGTGAAGTCATGTACCAATCTGCGGATGTTATTTCACTCTCCATTACAACCTACATGAACACTGGTGGTGCTCATGGACACTTAAATGTTTCTTTTTTGAATTTTAATGCCCAAACAGGTAACATGTTGAAAAATGAAGACCTGTTTGAAGATTATTTAGCATTTACCAAGATTGCCAAAACGTATTTTGATGAGGAAATTGCAGATAAAAAAGACCTGTATTTTGAACCAGATAATTTTACACTTCCCGAAAATATTGGATTTAACGAAGAAGGTGTTATTTTGCTTTACAACACCTATGAAATAGCTCCATATTCTTCTGGAATGACTGAAATACAGATTCCATGGGAAGAATTACAGACTTCATTAAACTATTTATAGAGCACGTTTTAGCGCCAAGATATAACCTAAATGAATGCCTTCATGAAAATTATTGAAATCTATGGCTTCATCTACATTTGTTAAAGTGCTTTTGGTAGTAACCGTGTACTCATTATAAGTTTCAAATACGTTATTGTTGTAGTCTTCTTTTGTTTTTTCTATGGTAGAAAACAGCAAACCTTTTATCAAATCCACTTCAGCCCAAGTAACATCTTGTTCCGGTTTGGTGCCTTTTCGGTATTTTTCTACCATGTCGTTTGTTAAAAGCATTGGCAATCCAGACAAATTGTAAACCAACAATTGCTGAGTGACAATGGTATGTGCAATGTTCCAAATAATATTGTTATTAAAGCCTTTGGGAACCTTGTTGAGTTCTTCTAGAGTGAAGGTTTCTAAAAACGTTTTAAATATTGCCCTATTTTTGTTTGTAATGTCAAAAGCCCAATCCATCTTGTTATTTTTTATTAAAAGTAATTATTTTTTCAATAAAAATGGACGTTCTTTGTCAAGAGAAAATAAATGTTAACACAAAAGTTACTCACTAACGTGAGCATAAAATGAAGAAGGTCTATTATTTAAAAACTTGCAATACCTGCTTACGTATTTTAAAGGAACTAAACCTACCTTCCGGGTTTGTTTTACAAGACATTAAAAACGAAGAGATTACTGTTAAGCAACTTGAAGAAATGAAACAGTTGGCTGGCTCCTATGAAGCCCTTTTTAGTAAAAGAGCCAAGCTTTACAAAGAAATGGATTTAAAAAATCAAGACCTGAAAGAAGCCGATTACAAACAATATCTTTTGGAACATTATACCTTTTTAAGTCGCCCTGTAATTGTTTACAACAACCATATTTTTATTGGGAATTCCAAAAAAACAATCCAACTAGCCAAAGAAGCCATACATGGATAAAACCAGGGTTTTTGCGCTTATTGCTGTGTTTTTGGTGCAGGTTATTTATGGTTTTACCTTTACGTTTGCCAACGATGTTATTGACGATGGATTTATAAAACCTTTCGGTTTTATTTTTATACGTGTTTTGGGAGCAGCCATTTTATTCTGGATTTTAAGTTTGTTTACTCCCAAACAACGCATAGAACCCAAAGATTTTATCATACTGTTTTTTGCTTCTGTTTTTGGTATTGCCTTAAACATGTTAACTTTCTTTAAAGGTCTTGAATATACAACTCCCATCCATGCCTCTGTAATTATGACGGTAGTTCCAATTGTGGTGTTGGTTTTGTCTGCTTTTTTCTTAAAGGAAAGAATTACCGGTTTAAAAATTATAGGGATTTTACTCGGCTTTTCAGGTGCTATAGTATTATCGGTTTACGGCAAATCCACTCACGTAGCAGATCATATTCCTCTTGGAAATTTACTGGTATTTATTAATGCTGTTTCTTATAGTATTTACCTTATTATTATAAAAAAACTAACCAGCAAATATCATCCATTTACGTTTATAAAATGGTTGTTTTTGTTTGGGTTTATTTTGGTTCTGCCTTTTGGATATGGCGAATTTTCTACCATAGCCTGGGCTTCTTTTTCACCATATATTGTATTTTCAGTCTTATTTGTAGTGGTAGGGGCAACCTTCACCACTTATCTTTTAAACCCTATTGCCTTAAGGCATTTAAAAGCTTCAACTGTAAGTACGTTTTTATATATACAACCTGTAATTGCCAGTATTTTTGCTTTATTAATGGGAAGTGACACTATGAATTTAATTAAAATTGTAGCTGCTTGCTTAATTTTTACAGGTGTTTATTTGGTAACCAAAAAACCCAAACTATATCGTTAAATGAACCGGTTTTTTGCCAGAAACCCTTGTGTCTTCTTTTGTAAGGGTTTTATAAGCATCAGATTTTGGGAAGGTGTTTTTAATGGCCAATAAGGTTTCCGGCAATTTGGTTAACTTTCTGGAGTTAAGATCCATCCAAGCACCAAGCATTTCGCAATGGGCAATGTTTTCTCCTTTTTCATTGTAAAAATTATGATCGAATTTAAAAAACATCCCATCTTCACTTAAGCCAGAAACCTCTAAACCAACCACGATTTGCTGTCCTAAAAATGCTTCTTTAAAATAATACATATGTTCATAAAACACCACAGGACCCATATGGTATTCACCCAAAGTTTTCATACTAAAACCATTTTCAACCAAAAAGGCCATTCTGGTATGACTCATAAAATTAGTATAAGCACTGTTGGCCAAATGCCTGTTGGCATCTACATCACTCCATCTAATTTCAAACTGTTTTTTGTACATCTTGCATCTGTTTTTAAAAGAACAAATTTACATTTTTATATTATGCACGCATAACAAAATTAGTGTTTTCTAAACCTCAATATTTACCTACCTTTGTAACATACTATAAATAAGTTTATGATACACTCCATGACAGGTTATGGCAAATCGGTTTTACAATTGCCAAACAAAAAAATTACCATAGAAATAAAATCCCTTAACAGTAAAAATCTGGATTTGAATGCCAGAATGCCTTCTATTTACAGAGAAAAAGAACTGTCTTTAAGAAAACTTATTGCCAACACATTGGAACGTGGAAAAATAGATTTTTCCATATATGTTGAAATTACTGGTGAAGAAACCACCACACAGGTAAACAAAACCGTTATAAAACAATACATCAAGCAACTGAAAGATATTGTGGATGGGGACGAAACCGAACTTTTAAAAACAGATGCAAGAT
>NZ_CAXATZ010000024.1:0-42920 GCF_963971605.1 uncultured Xanthomarina sp. | reverse complement strand
TATATCAATTGCTAAGTTTAAATAAAAGAAAAGCTATGGACTGGCAAAACAATTCAATAATCTATTTTCATATCTTTGCTATATGAAAAAAATAATCCCAATCGAAGAAGGCGATTATTACCTAACTCCTGAAGGGTATCGCTGTTTTACAGAACAATATCACCTAAAAAGAGGCTATTGTTGCGAGAGTGGCTGCAGACACTGTCCTTATGGATTTAACAATAAAAAACATTGATTACTGAATACTGAACCTATGACATTTAAAGACCAAATACTTGAAGGTATCCCAGAAAACTTACCAAAAGAAAAAGCATACAATCCAAATATCAACCATGCACCTAATAGAAAGAACATTCTAACGGTTGAGGAAAAAAAATTGGCGCTTAGCAATGCCCTTCGTTATTTCGATAAAAAACACCATGAAACATTACTTCCTGAATTCAAAAACGAATTGGAAACTTACGGTAGAATTTATATGTATCGGTTTCGTCCTGATTACGAAATCTACGCTAGACCATTAGACCAATATCCTGCAAAATCCAAACAAGCAGCAGCCATCATGCTCATGATTCAAAACAATTTGGATCATGCCGTAGCACAACATCCTCATGAGTTGATTACCTATGGAGGGAATGGAGCTGTTTTTTCAAATTGGGCCCAATACAGGCTTACCATGAAGTATCTAGCGGAAATGACAGATGAACAAACTCTTGTTATGTACTCTGGTCACCCAATGGGATTGTTTCCAAGCCATAAAGACGCTCCAAGGGTTGTGGTTACCAATGGCATGATGATCCCTAATTATTCCAAACCAGATGATTGGGAAAAATTCAATGCTTTGGGCGTCACACAATATGGACAAATGACAGCTGGAAGCTATATGTATATTGGTCCTCAAGGCATTGTTCATGGAACAACCATAACCGTTTTAAATGGGTTTAGAAAAATTAACAAACCTCCTAAAGGACATTTGTTTGTAACTTCTGGTTTAGGTGGTATGAGTGGTGCACAACCAAAAGCTGGTAATATTGCTGGTTGTATAACGGTTTGTGCCGAAGTAAATCCTAAAATAACCCAAGTGCGCTTGGATCAAGGATGGATAGACGAAAAAATAACAGATTTAAACACTTTGGTTAATAGAGTTAAAAAAGCAAAAGATGAACAAGAAACAGTTTCCATCGCCTATTTAGGAAATGTTGTGGATGTATGGGAAAAATTCGATGAAGCAAATATTAGCATAGATTTAGGTAGCGACCAAACTTCACTTCACAACCCTTGGGCTGGAGGCTATTACCCTGTTGGTCTATCATTTGAAGAATCCAACCATATGATGGCAAACAACCCAGAACTTTTTAAAGAAAAAGTTCAGGAGACGTTACGCAGACATGCCAAAGCCATTAACAAGCACACAGAAAAAGGAACTTACTTTTTCGATTATGGAAATGCTTTTCTATTGGAAGCTTCTCGGGCAGGAGCAGATGTCATGGCAACAAACCCAAGTATAGGTCGTGAATTTAAATACCCTAGCTATGTACAGGACATCATGGGACCTATGTGTTTCGATTATGGTTTTGGACCGTTCCGTTGGGTTTGTGCCTCCGGAAAACCTGAAGATTTAGAAAAAACAGATGCTATTGCCTGTCAAGTTCTGGAAGAGATTAAGATGAATTCCCCTAAAGAAATCCAGCAACAAATGGCAGACAATATCCAGTGGATCAAAGGAGCTCAAGAAAACAAATTGGTAGTTGGTTCTCAAGCAAGAATTTTATATGCTGATGCTGAAGGACGAATGAAAATTGCAGAAGCTTTCAATAACGCAATTGCGAAAGGAGACATTGGTTATGTGGTTTTGGGTCGGGACCATCATGATGTTTCTGGAACAGATTCGCCTTATAGAGAAACAAGTAATATATACGATGGTTCACGCTTTACTGCAGACATGGCCATACATAATGTAATTGGAGACAGCTTTAGAGGAGCCACTTGGGTAAGTATCCATAATGGTGGTGGTGTAGGTTGGGGAGAAGTTATCAATGGCGGATTTGGTATGGTTCTTGATGGTAGTAAAGATGCAGAAAGACGCTTAAAATCAATGCTTTTCTGGGATGTCAACAATGGGATTTCCAGACGTAGTTGGGCAAGAAACAACGAAGCTATTTTTGCCATTAAAAGAGCTATGGAAGTAGAACCTAATTTAAAAATCACACTTCCAAACTTAGTTGATGAAAAGTTACTAAACTCGTTATAACTTAAAAACATTAAAGCTATGAAAACCCTATGTGAAACTCCAAAAGAATTGAGCGTTTCAAGTCTTTTAAACAAACATTTTTTATTTGTACTTTTTGCCTCACTTTTATTACTCTCTTCTTGTTCTTCGGTAAGAGTGGCATCTGATTACGATAAAGAAGCTGATTTTACAAAATACAAAACTTTTGCTTTTTATAAACCCGGAATTGATAAAGCAGAAATAAACGATTTAGACAAACGAAGAATGCTTCGTGCCATAGAGTCTGAAATGTTAGCAAAAGGATTTACAAAATCTGAAACCCCAGATTTATTGGTGAGTATTTTTACCAAATCAAGAGAGAAAGTAAATGTACAAAGTTCAGGTTATTATCCATATGGTTATGGTTGGGGCTGGAGCCCTTATTATTGGGGTAGTTACAATACCGTTACAACTTCAACCGAAGGTGTTTTATACATAGATTTAATTGATGCCAACAAAAAAGAACTTGTTTGGCAAGGCGTAGGCACAGGTTATTTAAGTCAGAACACCAGCAAAAAAGAAGAACGCATTAATGAATTTGTAGCCTCCATTATGGAAAAATATCCTCCTGGAGCTGAACAAAACTAACAAAAAAAGGACTCAAATATTTTTGAGTCCTTTTTTTTATGATATATAAAACATCTATTTTTTATCTGTGACCAGAGATGCTTGATACATTTGGAATTGTTCTGGAGTTAATATTTTTTTGAAATTTGCCTGAACCTTTTCGTTAATGGCCTTCATACGTTCATGCTCAACAGATTCTGAAACTTTATTTTTATTCAACTCAATGATATTTTTTTCAGCGTCTACCAATACATCAAACATAGCACCTTGCTGTTTTCCTGTTAATTTTAAAAGCTGATGCAATTCATATGTTTTTTGTTTTGCAACAACTTCAGGATTATCCTGTCTATCTGCTTCTTGAGCTAATGAAAACTGCATGCCGATAAAAAAAATAGCTATAAAGCTAAGTAAAGAAAAATATTTTTTCATGATAGTTTTTAGTTAAAATTGTTTTAAAAAATAAATATACAAAAATTATCAATATACATTCATTCCTTCTTCATTATCTCATAATAAAACTGAAGTGTTTAATTATTTCACTTAGAATTTACCTAGTCTGCATGGACTTTTTAATGACAATTCAAGAAAAAATCAAAACAAAAACCAAAAAAGCATTAATTATCAGAATATTAGACTACCTTTGTCGCTTAATTAAATAAATTATTATTATGAGTACTGGTACAGTAAAATTTTTTAATGACTCTAAAGGTTTTGGATTCATAACAGAAGAAGGAAACAATAAAGAGCATTTTGTTCACATTTCTGGCTTAATCGACGAAGTAAGAGAAGGCGACCAAGTTGAATTCGATTTAACAGAAGGTAGAAAAGGATTAAACGCGATTAACGTAAAAGTTATCTAATTATATACTTTTTAAGACTTTATTAAAAAGAGCCTATCACAATGTGATAGGCTCTTTGTTTTAACATATAGTTGTATAAAAATCACGTATAATTCCTATTTCTACTTTTCATCAGGATTATCTTCTTTGACCTTTATTTTGGTATCGCCATCGTCGCCTTCTTTAATTTTCACCTTTTTGTCTTCGGTTTCCATTTTGATTTTAGTATCATTGGCACGATCTTTTACTTCAATATCTGCATCTTTTTCTTGCATCTCTTCAATTAATTCCTCTTTTTGGGTTTTATTCTCATCTCTACAGGATGTTAAAGAAATGGCCATAAACAATGCCATAAATGCCATAAAAATTACTTTTTTCATAATATTAAATTTTAGTGTTGGTTAAATGTAACCATCATGCTCCTTAAAATTTAACTCAATTCAATAATTTAATAACTCATTTATTGCTAACATCACTTTTTCTGTGGAAGGGATCATGGTCTGTTCCAAAGTGGCATTTAATGGAATGGCAGGCATGTTTTCGCTTCCAATGGTCATGACTGGAGCATCTAGGAATTTGAAACATTTTTCTTGTATCTTACCAGCCAAAGCTCTCGCAAAACTGTTATTGCTAGGTTCTTCTGTCACTACCAAACACTTGCCTGTTTTTTTAACCGATTTCATTATGGTATCTTCATCCAATGGGAATAAGGTACGCAAATCTATGATCTCAATTTGAGTTTTCATATCCAGCTCTTTAGAAGCATTCATGGCCCAATGCACTCCCATTCCATAAGAGACAATGGTTAGGGTTTCTTCCTGTTCCTGTTTCCATATTTCCTGTAACACCCATGCTTTGCCAAAAGGCAGCACATAATCTTCTGCTGGCTCTACAGAAGTAGCACCTTGTGTTCCTGGGACTTTAGACCAATACAAGCCTTTATGCTCAAGAATAACCACTGGATTTGGATCGTAATACGCAGCCTTCATCAAACCTTTTAAATCGGCACCATTGCTTGGATAGGCTATTTTTATCCCTCGAATATTTGTAATTACACTTTCAACGGAAGACGAATGATAAGGGCCTCCACTTCCATAGGCACCAATAGGCACACGTAAAATCATGCTTACAGGCCATTTTCCGTTGCTTAAATAACAACTTCTGCTGACTTCTGTAAACAACTGATTTAATCCTGGCCAAATATAATCGGCAAACTGAACCTCAACTATGGGTTTTAGGCCAACAGCGCTCATCCCAACAGTTGAACCTACTATGAATGCTTCTTGAATAGGTGTATTAAAAACCCTATCGTCTCCAAATTTTTGAGCTAAAGTGGCAGCTTCCCTAAAGACACCTCCAAGTCTTCCTCCCACATCTTGTCCATAAAGCAAGCACTCTTTATGCTTTTTCATAAGTTCTTCAACTGCGAACAAGGCACAATCTACCATCACTACTTTTTCGGCTCCTTTTGGCGAACGTTCCCCTGTTTCTTCTGTTATGGGTGTTGGTGCAAAATCGTTAGTAAACAAGTCTTCTGGTTTGGGTTCTTCTGCTTTTAATGCTTTTTCAAAATCCGATTGTACCTTTGCTTTTACTGATTGTTCCAATTGATCTATTTCTTCTGAAGTGAATCCGCTATCCAACAACTGTTGTTTGATTACTGGGTAAGGATCCCTAGAGCGAGCTTCTTCTAAATCGTCTCGATACCATTCCATCCTAACACCAGATGTGTGGTGATTTAACAACGGTACTTTTGCATGTACCAAAAATGGACGACGTTCTTCGCGTATGGTTTTAATAACTTTTTCCAGTACGAGGTAACTTTCCGTAAAATTGGCTCCATCTATGGAAATAGCTTCCAAACCTTTAAATCCCTTAGCGTACTCAAAGGCATTTTGTGCTCTGGTTTCAGCTGCATTTGCCGAAATATCCCAACCGTTATCCTGCACTAAATATAAAATGGGCATTTGTTTTAAAGCTGCCATTTGGAAGGCTTCAGCAACTTCACCTTCTGTAACAGAGGCATCGCCTAATGAGCAAACGGTTATTGGTTTTTCCTGTGAGTCTTGGACTGTGCTTAAGGTGATATTGGGATTGCTTAAATTTTGTTTTTCAAGGTATTGTATTCCCATGGCCACTCCTGTTGCTGGAATGGCTTGCATTCCTGTTGCCGAAGATTGGTGAGGGATTTTTGGTTTATCTCGGTCTTTTAAACTGGGATGTGAATAATAGGTTCTTCCTCCTGAAAAAGGGTCCTCTTTTTTAGCTAAAAGTTGCAACATTAAATCATAAGGCTGTAAACCAAAAGACAGCAGCATGGCGTCGTCCCGATAATATGGAAATGCATAATCTTGAGGTAGCAATAGCATGCCTAACGCTGTTTGCACTGCTTCATGCCCTCTGGAAGTAGCATGTACATATTTGGAAACCTGTTTAAAGTTATCCTCATATAGTTCTGCCATGGTTTTGGCAGTATACATATTTAAAAACCCTTTTTTGAGTGTATTTTTACTTATTTTTTTTGCCATGGGTTGTGTTTTTATTGATGTTTTTACACTAATTTGATTCAGTTACTTTGCTTTAAGGATTGAGGCATTGTTGGAGCTCCTTGAAAAGAGCGACTGCCGAAAGCCTGACCCTTTAGGGGAAAGCCCTAAACCAAAACCTCGTTTACTTTCACCATCCAATGGAAGGTGTCCTTAATTTTTCCTGTTTTTATAGCATTTAAGGTATTGTTTATGTCCAAGCCCACTGGACTTTCGTTGGAAACATGGATTACGTGTCCATTTAAACCAATTTCTTGAATATAGGCAATTCCTACTGCTGTTCCAGTACCAAAGGCTTCTTCCAGAGTACCGTTTTTTGAGGCTTCTTTTATTTCGTCTATGGAGATTGGGCGTTCTATTACCTCAAAGCCTTTGGACTTTAATAGTTCCATGACACTAATACGTGTAATCCCGTCTAAAATAGCTCCATCTCTTCCTGGAGTGATTATTTTACCGTTTATTTTGAAAAAAATATTCATGGTCCCAACTTCTTGAATGTATTTGTGCTCGATGGCATCCAACCACAATACTTGGTCGTAACCTTTGGCTTTTGCCAATTCTGTAGGCCGAATGGCTGCTGCATAATTTCCTGCTGCCTTAGCCTCTCCAGTCCCTCCTGCAACTGCCCTTATGTATTTTTTTTCTGCCCATAATTTAATTCTTTTACTAAAAAAGGGTCCAGCTGGTGAGGCTATAATGATAAATTTATAGTGTGTGGCTGCCCGCATACCAATAAATGGTTCATCGGCATACATAAAAGGGCGTAGATACAAAGCACTTCCATCCTGGGGTGGAATCCAATTTTTCTCCAAGGCTACCAATTGTTTTAAACCTTCCACAAAAAGCTTTTCTGGAAAATCTGGCATGCCCATTCTATCTGCACTAAAGTTTAAGCGTTCAGCATTTTTTTGAGGTCTGAACAACATAGGGGTTCCATGTTGGTCTACAGTGGCTTTCATGCCTTCAAAAATAGCTTGTCCATAATGCAAAGCCATAGCAGCAGGATGGGTTGCAATGGGTTGCAATGGCTCTATTCTTGGGTTAATCCATTGACCCTGTTCATAATCACAAACAAACATATGGTCTGTAAAGGTGGTTCCTAGTGGAATGTTGTTGAAATCTAAAGCATCCACTTTTGATTTTTTTACTTTGGTAATTGAAATGTTGTTAGACATTTTTTTATATTTTTTTGATTTGAGATTCCTAGACAAACTTGGAATGACAAAATATTATTAAATCAGAACTTATACTTTGATTATTGATAATCTCATGTTCTTTCTCTCGTTATAAAAGATTCCTGGTGTTACAGAAATAAGTTATATTTTTCTATTGATGTCAAACTGTTCAAAATAATCGGCTACACGACGCACAAAGCTTCCTCCCAAAAAGCCGTCTACCACTCTATGGTCAAAAGACAAGGATAAGTACATCATACTTCTAATGGCTATTTCATCACCTTTTTCGGTTTCTATCACTTCTGGTCGTTTTTTAATAATTCCTAAAGCAAGTATAGCCACTTCTGGTTGATTGATTATGGGTGTTCCCATCACACTTCCAAAGGTTCCTACATTGGAAATGGTAAAGGTGCTTCCTTTAATATCATCGGCTCCCAATTTATTTTCCCTAGCTTTTTCGGCAAGTTTATTGACAGTTTCTGCAAGCTCCTTTAAATTTTTGGTATCTGCGTTTTTTACCACTGGAACAATTAAATTGCCACTTGGCAAGGCCGTGGCCATACCTATGTTTATATCTTCCTTTACAATGATGTTATTGCCATCGACCGAAGCATTGATGTTGGGAAAATCTTTTACGGCTTTGGCAATTGCTTCAACAAATAAAGGTGTAAAGGTTAGGCGTTCGCCATATGTTTCCTGAAATGCTTTTTTATTGGTGTTTCGCCAATTGACCATATTGGTTAAATCTGCTTCCACATAAGCTGTTACATGTGGCGACGTGTGTTTGGAATACACCATATGATCTGCTATCATTTGGCGCATTCTATCCATTTCCACAACTTTCCCTTTGCCTTTATCGAAAGTTAACTGTGGAATTCTATAAGCCGTAGGATCTTGGGTTACAGTTTGTGCAAATTTGTATGGCCTCCCATCTTCTATATAATTAAACACATCGCTTTTACGCAATCTGCCCTCATGTCCTGTTGCAGGAATTCGGGCCAACTCTTCAAAACTGATATGATGTTCTTTAGCAATTTTTATAACTAAGGGTGAAAAAAAGATGTTTTTGTTCGATACCGAAAAGGACTTTGCATGAGAATCCTTGACTGCACTTGGAATGACAGCAGGTTTCTTTTTAATTTCTTTTTTTACTTTAAGGCGTTCTTCGTCCCTATAGTTATCGGGACTCTCTAGGGCAGGCTGTTTTTTTGAAGGTTTTACTTCATCTGAAACTTCCAACATTGCAATCACTTCTCCAACAGGCACTACATCTTTGGCTTGATACATGGTTTTTACCAAGGTTCCAGATGTTGGAGCTGGCACCTCATTATCCACTTTATCGGTTGCAACCTCTAGAATGATATCGCCTTCTTCAAATGAATCGCCTTCGGAGACCAACCAGTTAATGATAGTTCCTTCTGTAATACTCTCGCCCATTTTGGGCATTTTTAATTCAAACTTGGACATACATATTTTATTCTGTCATTGTGAGCTCGCTATCTTCTAAATGACATTATTATTTCTTCATAAAATCTCGCAAAGTATCATAAAATGATTCTTGCATTTTCATATTTTCCGGAACCTCTCTTAAAGGCTCTACTTCTTTTAGAGTCTCATGGCAATCTGCTGGTAATTGTTGATATAATTGTGTGCCTTTGGTTTTCCATGCTATCATGTCATTTGAAACTTCTTTTATCACTTTTGCTGGATTGCCAACCACCAAACTTCGTTTTGGGATCATGGTTTCGGCTTTCACAAAGGCCATGGCTCCAACAATACTTTCGTCGCCAATTTCGGCATCATCCATAATTACGGAATTCATTCCTATTAAACAATTCCTACCCAGATTTGCTCCATGGATAATAGCTCCATGACCAACATGTGCACTTTCTTTAAGTGTGATGGATTTTCCTGGAAACATGTGTACTGTGCAGTTTTCCTGCACATTTACGCCATCTTCCAAAATAATTTGTCCCCAGTCACCACGAATGGCAGCACCAGGACCTATGTAACAGTTTTTACCTATAATAACATTTCCAGTTACGGCAGCCAATGGATGCACGAAACTGGATTCGTGAACAACTGGTGTGTAACCTTTGAAGCTGTAAATCATTTTATTTAAACCCTTTTAGTTTTTCCCTTGTAAACTCACTTAATACTAAACGTCCACTGATAGCTGCGCGATCGGCTAATAAAGAATCCCAATCTTCTGTTCCCTGCCAAAAAATACTTTTCATCTCTTTCATGGCTTCAACATTATAGGTGCACAAATTTTCAGTAAACTCTTTTACAGCTTCATCTAATTCTTCTGTGCTATCGTAAACTTGAGTAAACAAGCCTTTTTGTTTAGCCCATTCTGCCGGATAAAATGAGTTAGCGTCTATAGCAATTTGCGACATGGCACTTAAACCCATTTTTCGTTCTATGGCTGGACCAACCACAAATGGACCAATCCCAATGTTCAATTCACTTAACTTTATGGCTGCATATTGTGTGGCCATACAATAATCGGTTGAAGCTGCCAATCCAACGCCTCCTCCAACGGTTTTACCTTGTATGCGTCCAATAATGAATTTTGGACATTTACGCATGGCGTTTATAACGTTGGCAAAACCTGAAAAGAAAATTTTTCCAGTAGCGTCATCGTTAATGTTAATAAGTTCCTTAAAACTGGCTCCAGCACAAAACGTGCGCTCGCCACCACTCTTCAGCACCAAAACTTTAATGTCTTTATTGTTTCCTGCTTCGGTAATGGTTTGAGCTAGTTTTGTCAATAAATCTCCTGGTAAGGAGTTGTGGGCAGGATGAAAAAACTCTATGTATCCTACTTGGTTTATTATATCTAATTTAACATAAGGGTTAGTCATAATTTTGCTTTTTTTATTGAACCTACTAGGCTTTATAAACTTTGCAGGTTGTTAATCTCATATTTTAATTTAGGCCTTCCGGTTTTTTTGAATCCTGAACCGTTGGGACTGAAAGGTTTGTTTCGTTTTTATATTAACCCAAACTGTTCAAAATGATGATTTAAATGTTTTCTTTCCAATAAATACCACTCGTATCTATTCAACTCTCCAAAAACCATATTGTTTAATTTAGCATCTGGACGATCCTTAAAATACTCCAAATATTTTTCTCTTTGAGCCTTGAATTTTTCAATGGCTGTAGCTAAATCAGGATGTTTTAAATCCTCTAGTTTATCTTTTTCCAAAAGAGGAAAATTGGTGTTTTTTGGAAATTTTTCATAGTTATATAAACTGGCATGTACTTTTTCTAAAATCTTTTCAGGTGTAGCCACTTCAAAATCCTGAATCTCGCCTGAAGCAATTTTATAGGTAAATTCCAAATGCTCTATCATATGCTGTGGTGTCATAATGCCCCATTTTGGCTTAACATTATCGGTTAATTTTGATAAACAGTCATTGATTTTATCTTCTGTCATTTCAACAAAAACCTGTTGTTTTTTCTGTACCATGGTTAGAATGGTAGCAAAAGCAACCAATTCGTCGTTTAACGCATCAAATACCTCTACATACCATTTTACAATACCACTTGGGTGTTCAGCAGAAGCGACATCTCTATCCACCTTTTGTTTACAAGTTAAACGCACGTAAACGGTATCATTATGGTACAAAGGACGTAAGAAACGACACTCTTCCAGTCCATAATTTGCTGCTACTGGCCCTTTATTTGGATAAACAAACAATCCTGCAGCTGCAGAAATAATTAAATAGCCATGAGCTGTCCTTTTTTCGAAAATACTTCCGTCTAACGACGTGATATCTGTATGAGCATAAAAATGATCCCAGGTTAGATTGGCAAAATTGATGATATCTGTATCCGTAAAAGTTCGGTTATGCGTTTTAAGCGACATCCCTGGCTGAATGTCTTCCCAATGGTATTTAAATGGATGTTGTTCTGCCTCTTTATATGTTGCATTTTGTTGATAAATTCCCGTGATTTCAGTTAAAGTAGTTGGTGTACCTTGGATGGCTGTTCGTTGTAAATAATGTTTGATGCCTCGCATACCTCCCATTTCTTCTCCTCCTCCAGCACGACCAGGACCTCCATGTACCAGATTGGGCAATGGGGAACCATGACCTGTACTTTCTTTTGCCATATCACGATTAATAACTAAAATACGTCCATGATGACTTGCTGCATTGATCACATATTCTTTGGCAATTCTATCATTGTTGGTTGCAATGGATGATACCAAGGAGCCTTTCCCCATTTGTGCCAAAGTAATGGCTTCGTCAAGGTTTTTATAAGGCATGATGGTACTTACTGGACCAAATGCTTCTGTTTCGTGAACAGATAAATTTTTAAAAGGATGGTCTTCACGAAGCAAAATAGGACTTAAAAATGCGCCTTTTTTAGCATCGGCTCCAATAGTTTCAATTTTATCTAAATCGCCATAAACGATACTGGCAGTCTTAGCCAGTTCCTGAACACGATCTTTAACTTCTGTTACTTGGTCTTTACTCACCAAGGCTCCCATCCTCACCTCTTTGAGACGTGGATCTCCTATAGTGATTTTTTCCAAGGCCTTTCCTAATGCTATTTGAACATCTTCCACAAGATCCTGTGGCACAATAATTCTACGGATTGCCGTACATTTTTGTCCGCATTTTACGGTCATTTCATTTCTTACCTCTTTTATGAATAAATCGAATTCAGGTGTTCCAGGAATAGCGTCTTCGCCTAAAACAGATGCATTTAAAGAATCGGCTTCCATATTAAATGGCACAGATTCCTCGATAATACGCTTATGTGATTTTAATAATCTACCTGTGCTTGCCGAACCTGTAAAGGTTACGACATCCTGGGATTCCACGGTATCCAAAATGGTCCTTGCAGACCCTGTTATTAACTGTAAGGCGCCTTCAGGAAGAATACCAGAAGTAATAATCTCACGTACCACAGCTTCTGTTAAAAACGAGGTGTTTGTTGCTGGTTTTACAACTGCTGGCACACCTGCCATCCAGTTTACAGCGCATTTTTCAAGCATGCCCCAAACCGGGAAATTAAAGGCGTTGATATGTATGGCTACACCACGTTTTGGCACCATAATATGATGTGCCATAAAACGTCCACCACGAGATAAATCGATAGGATCTCCTTCTACGTGATAGGCTTGGTTAGGAAATAATTTTCTTAAGGATGCGTTGGCAAACAAGTTCCCAAATCCTCCTTCAATATCAATCCAGCTATCTATTTTTGTTGCTCCTGTTCTATAACTTATCTCATAAAAATCGGCTTTCTTTTTAACCAGGTACAGTGCTAATTTTTTAAGCATGTTACCACGTTCTTGAAAGGTCATTTTGCGTAATTTTTCACTTCCTATGGTTCTTCCGTAATGCAAAATTTCAGCAAAATCCAAACCTTCTGTATCTGAAAGCCCTACAACTTCACCAGTGATAGCATCAAACATTGGGACCCCTTGTCCTTTACCTTCCATCCATTGCCCTGTGACGTAATTCTGTATTTTTTTCATAGTATTCAATTGAGATCTCTCGACCATGATCGAGATGACATCTATTATAAAGTTACATTTTCAATTATAGCAGCATAGCCTTGGCCAACACCAATACACATGGTAATTAATGCATAACGTTTTTGTTGTTCATGCAATTCCAAAGCTGCTGAATATGCGATTCTTGTACCAGTTACACCAAGAGGATGACCTATCGCAATGGAACCACCATTAGGGTTTAATCTTGGATCATTGTCGGCAAGTCCCCAAGCTCTTGTACAAGCCAATGCTTGAGCAGCAAAGGCTTCGTTTAATTCTATAACGTCCATGTTGTCCATGGTCAATCCTGCTTTTTCCAATGCTTTATTTGAAGCCTCTACTGGTCCAATTCCCATAATCCTGGGTTCTACACCAACTACTGCTGAACTGACAATTCTTGCCAATGGTTTTAAATTGTATTTTTTTACAGCTGCTTCTGAAGCAATGATTGTTGCAGCAGCTCCATCATTCAATCCTGAAGAATTTCCAGCTGTGACGCTTCCTCCTTCAGCTTTAAAAGCTCCTCTTAATTTGGCCAAAACCTCTAAAGTTGTTCCTGGTTTCACAAATTCATCTTTTGAAAACAGGATTGGATCTTTTTTTCTTTGTGGAATTTCAACTGTTACAATTTCTTTGGCTAAACGACCGTTTTCTTGTGCTTTTGAAGCTTTCATTTGGCTCCAATAAGCAAATTTATCTTGATCTTCGCGAGAGATATTATATTTTTCCACCAGATTTTCAGCAGTATTTCCCATGCCATCTGTTCCATACATTTTTTGCATTTTCGGATTGACAAAGCGCCAGCCAAAACTGGAATCGTACATTTTGGCATCGGTTCCAAAACCTTTAGAAGGTTTTGCTATAACGTAAGGACCACGTGTCATGTTTTCTACACCTCCAGAGATAAACACATCGCCATCTCCAGCTTTTATGGCTCTATTGGCATGTATGATAGCGGAAAGTCCAGAACTGCACAATCTGTTAACTGTTTCTCCAGGAACTGTATATGGCAATCCTGCTAAGAGTGATGCCATTCTAGCCACATTCCGATTGTCTTCCCCAGCTTGATTGGCACAACCCAATATCACATCGTTGTAGGCTTCTTTGGGAATGTTTGGGTTTCTTTTTACTATTTCTTCAATGACCAAGGCAGCTAGATCGTCTGTACGAACAGCTGATAATGTGCCTTGATAACTTCCTATTGGAGTACGAACTCCATCTATAATATATGCTTCTTTCATAAGTTTTTTATTCCCCTAAAATGGGAATCTTATTAAAATGTATTCTATTTTAACCCTACAAGTCCCAACGCTTCGGGATAAAACCTTGCAAGATTTGTTGATTTTTAGATTTCAGTTAGTTTAATATTACTGAAAACGTATCTCCCAATCTTATATCTCCAGTATGATAACCTTTCATAAACCACTCCATACGTTGTTGCGATGTTCCATGAGTAAAACTGTCTGGCACAACATCTCCTTGAACTCTTTTTTGTATGGCATCGTCTCCAACAGCATTGGCCGCACTTAGTGCTTCGTCAATATCTCCAGCTTCTAGATATTCTTGGTTGTGATGTGCCCAAACACCAGCATAAAAATCTGCTTGAAGTTCTTGAGCGACCGAAAGTTTATTGGCTTCAACTTTATTGGTTTGTTGTTGCAATTGTCTTACTTTTTGTGAGGTTCCAAGTAGGGTTTGAATATGATGTCCAATCTCGTGAGCTGTAACGTAAGCAATGGCAAAATCGCCACCTTGAGCGCCAAAACGTGTTTTAAGTTCATCGAAAAAAGTTAAATCCATATATAATTTTTGATCTGCAGGACAGTAAAAAGGCCCAGAGGCAGAGCTTGCATTTCCACAGCCACTTCTTACAGCATCAGAAAAAAGTACCATGGTTGGTTCTTTGTAATCTCCTAGATTATTGTCTCTAAAAATTTGATTCCATACGTCTTCAGTATCTGCCAAAACAGTTGCCACAAAATCCCCTACTTCCTTTTCTTGGGCTGTGAGTTCTCTTTCTTGAACCTGTTGTGTGGTTTGTCCTTGGTTAATTTGTTCTATAATAGGAGCTATTTGCTGACCTGTTTCGCCACCAAAAAGTTGCAAGAGTATCACAATTACTGCAACAATGCCTCCACCTGCAGCTAGTTTACCTTTGGGTCCCATGCCACGACGATCGTCTAAATTTTTACTTTGTCTTCTTCCTTGCCATTTCATAATTACACTATTTAATGATTGCTTTTATTCTTGCCAGTCTTTACTTGTTCTATAAACAACGCCTTTAAATAAAGCGACAAGCTCCTCTCCTCTTTTAACTTCAATAATGTTGAAACCTAATTTGTTTTTAACATTTTCTATAACAGATTCTGCCACAATATAATCGCCTTCGTTCAATGCTTCGATATGATTGATACTTGTTTCAATTGAAACGGCATATTTCCCATGTGTGTTTGCAGCAAACCCGAAAGCTGTATCTGCTAAGGCATAGCTAATACCTCCATGGGCTTTATACATACTGTTTAGCATCTCTTTTCTAATGGTCATTCCAACTTTACAACGTCCTATTTCACATTCCAGGATTTCGATACCTAGCCATTGGCTAAAAGCATCTTGTGATAACATTTTGTATGGGATGAGTTTGCCTTTCATTTAAAAAAAGTTTTATTTTCGTTGTTCATTTTTCGTAGCAACGGACTACAACGATACCTATCTTCATGATATTCATTGTATAATTCATCCATTTTTGAAACACACCAATCCATGCCTTTTTCGTCTGCCCAAGCCAACAGTCCTTTTGGGTAATTGACCCCTTTGGTCATGGCATTATCAATATCTTCAGCCGATGCGATATTTAAAAACAAAGCATCGGCTGCTTCGTTGATGAGCATGACCAAAATACGATTGAATATAAGTTGTTTAAGAGGTTCTTCGTTTTCTGGCTGAATGACAGAATCACGCTGAATGAGATGTCCGTTTTTATCATAATCATAATAGCCTTTACCTGATTTTCTCCCTAGATAGCCAGCTTCTGCAAAGCGTTTTTGTGTGAACGCTGGTTTATATCTTGGATCGAAATAAAAGGCTGTAAAAACGGTTTCAGTTACAGTATAATTGACATCGTTTCCAATAAAATCCATAAGTTCAAAAGGTCCCATTCTGAAACCTCCTATATTTTTCATGGCTGAATCTATAGTTTCAAAACTCGCTATCCCTTCTTCATAAATACGTAAGGCTTCACCATAAAATGGCCTGGCCACCCGGTTGACTATAAAACCAGGTGTGTCTTTAGCCACAGCAACGGTTTTTTTCCAATCCTTAATGATTTTCACTGATGTTTCAAGGACTTCCTGCGAGGTTTGAATAGCAGGAACCACCTCCACCAATTTCATTAATGGCGCAGGATTGAAAAAATGAATTCCAATACAACGCTCTGGTTTTTGCAATGAAGAGGCTATGGACGCTATGGACAAGCTAGAAGTGTTTGATGCTATAATACAAGCATCAGACACATAACTTTCCAGTTCTGAAAATAAGTTTTTCTTTATTTCAAGATTTTCAACTATGGCCTCTATTGTAAGATTGGAATCTGACAAATCTTTTAAAGTTTCTACATAAGAAATGTTTGCTTGGATTCTATCTTTTTCAGAGGTGACAATTCTACCTTTTTCAACTAATCTTGTCAATATTTTTTCCAAGGCAACTCTGGCTTTATCCAAAGCTGCTTGGTTGGTATCGAATAACTTTACTTTGCATCCAGAAGTTGCAGCCACTTGAGCAATGCCACTTCCCATGGTTCCACTTCCGATTATTCCTATGTTCATATCTTTTCTTTTCTTAAAAAACCTTGCAGGTTGGACAATAAATTTATTTACCGATAAAATTTGGTTTTCTTTTTTCTATAAAAGCAGCGACACCTTCGGCATAATCTTCTGTTCCTGCTGCCTCTATTTGATATTTTGATTCTACAGCCAATTGCTGTTCTAGGTTATTGGTAAGAGACTGGTTTAAACTTTTTTTGATTAATCCCAAGGCTTTGGTTGGCATATTCCCCATTTTATAAGCCAATTTATTTACTTCGTCTTCGAAAGTTTCTAAAGGGATCACTTTGTAAATCATGCCCAAGCGCTCAGCTTCATCTGCAGGGATTTTATCTCCCAACATGGCTAAAGCCGATGCCTTTTGAAAACCTATGAGTCTAGGCAAAAAAAAGGTTCCAGCACTATCCGGTATCAAGCCTATTAAACTAAATGCTTGAATAAAGCTCACTTTTTCATGAGCCACAACCACATCACAAGCCAAGGCTATGTTTGCTCCAGCTCCTGCTGCCACACCATTGATAGCTCCTATGATTGGTTTTTCAATGTTTCTGATTCGAGTTATTATGGGATTATAATGTTCTTCCAGAATTTTTTTAAATCCTGGGTTTAATTCTGGAGATGTTACTTCTTTTAAATCTTGACCTGCACAAAAAGCTTTACCATTTCCAGTTAAAACAATGGCTCTAACAGTGTTATTAGATTCACAATCATCTAATATGCTTTGTAAACTTAAAGCCATATCCCGATTGAAACTATTAAATACTTCTGGTCTGTTAAGCGTAATGAACGCTATATTGTTTTCAATTTTTAGTAGTATTGAATTATTGCTCATACCTTATTTTATTTGTCATTGCGAGGACGAAGGACGTGGCAATCTCAAAATAAGATTCTTCGCTTCGTTCTGAATGACATTTACTTTAAACATTTAAAATAGTCAAAAGGTTCCTGACAGTCTTCACATTGAAACTGTGCTTTACAAGCTGTTGAACCAAACTGACTAACTAATCTTGTGTTTGTAGATCCACATTGTGGACATGCCACTATTTTTTTATTTCCCAAAAGAGCTTCTTTATCAGCCTCTGGACTTAAAGGAGCTGCAATACCGTATTCTTCCAAAGCTTTTCTACCTCTTGGAGTAATCCAATCGGTTGTCCAGGCTGGAGCCAAAATCAATTCAATTTCAGAATGGTATCCTGCTTTTTTTAAAGCAGCTTTTATATCGTCCCCAATGACATCCATAGCTGGACAGCCACTATAGGTTGGTGTTATTTGAACCTTTACAACGTTGTTTTGAATGACAGCAGAACGAACCACTCCCATATCCATAATTGAAAGAACCGGAATTTCAGGATCTGAAACCTGTTCTAGAATTGGAATTAGAATTTGGTCGATATGTTGTTTTTCTGTTACCATTATTGAGATGCTTCTACAAGTTCAGCATGATGTTTTTTTTTAAGGGATTTCTGTCTGTGCATGAATTCCTTACCATTCCATATTAGGATAGGTACGTTGCATATATTGCAGATCTGCCAATAAATAACCCATGTGTTCTGTATGAATTCCGTGTTTTCCTCCTTTTTGAAAATATTTGGATTCAGGGATTTTTAGGGTTGCTTCTTCCAAAACTTCAGCTACTTTTTTATAATATGTGTCCTTAAGTTTGGTAACATCTACCCCAACTCCTTCAGTAACCATTGCGATATCTGCTTCTGTTTGATGAAACAATTCGTCTGTATATGTCCATAAATCATCTATAGCTGTTTGCATTTTTTGATGGCTTTCTTCTGTACCATCTCCCAAACGTTTTATCCAATCTGAAGAAAAACGTTGGTGATAGCTTACTTCTTTTATAGATTTTATGGCAATGGCAGATAAAGTAATATCTGTACTTTTTTGAAGTTCATTTAAAAAGAGGAAGTGATACACATCGAATAAAAACTGACGTCCCATACTATAAGCAAAGTCTGTATTTGGTTGTTCCACCAATAATACATTTAAATACTCATGTTCCAATCGAAGCATGGCTATATCATCTTCAGTTTTTCCATTCCCCAATATTTTTGCTGCATACTGATAATAGCTTCTTACTTGCCCTAACAAATCCAATGATAAATTAGTGCAAGCTATGTCTGTTTCAAGACTTGGCCCATGACCAGTTAATTCTCCTAACCTTTGCCCAAGAATTAAGGAATTATCTGCAATACCCAAGATATATTTATATAAGTTTTCTTTCATTTGAACTTGAATTTGAAGTTGAACTTGAAAAACTTCAATTTATATTTTTAATTCTTGTTATCCCTAGTTTTTAAAAAAACAGGAATACCACATGTAACACAAACCATTAAGTTTAAGATTCCTGCTTTCTGAGGAATTTTACATATATTTTACCTCATCAGGCAATTCATAAAATGTTGGATGACGATACACTTTATCTTGAGCTGGTTCAAACATTTCACCATTATGCTCTGGATTTGAGGCTGTAATATGTTTGGACTCTACAACCCAAATACTTACACCTTCATTTCTTCTAGTATATACATCCCTTGCGTTTTCTAATGCCATTTCAGCATCGGCAGCATGTAGACTTCCAAAATGGCGATGTTCTAATCCGTTTTTACTTCTTACGAAGACTTCCCAAAGTGGCCAATTTTTTGTTGTTGACATGATTATTGTTGATTGCTGATTGTTGACTGTTGATTGTTGATTTTAAAATCTCAAATCGATAATCTTCAATCATAAATTATTATACGACTTGTTTTTCTTTTCTTTTTTGTTGTTTTTCGGCATACGCCATGGCTGCATCACGAACCCATTCGCCACGCTCCCAAGCTCCAACCCTTGCTTTCATACGCTCTTTATTGCATGGCCCATGGCCTTTAACAACCTGCCAGAATTCATCCCAATCAATTTCGCCAAAATCATAACTTCCTTTTTCTTCATTCCATTTTAAATCTGGATCTGGTATGGTTAAACCTAAAATATCTGCTTGAGGAACCGTTTGATCTATAAATTGCTGACGCAATTCGTCATTGGATTTTCGTTTTAATTTCCATTTCATGGACTGCTCTGTATGAACTGATTCTGCATCAGTAGGTCCCAGCATCATTAAACTAGGCCACCACCAACGGTTAAGGGCATCTTGTGCCATAGCTTTTTGTTCTGGTGTTCCATTAGCCAACTTAAGCATGATTTCATACCCTTGACGTTGGTGAAAACTTTCTTCCTTGCAAACACGAACCATGGCTCTAGCATATGGACCATAGGAGGTATTGCACAATGGTACTTGATTGATAATGGCTGCTCCATCTACCAACCAACCAATGGCTCCCATATCTGCCCATGTGATGGTAGGATAATTGAAAATTGAAGAGTATTTTGCTTTTCCTGAATGTAATTGCTCGTAGAGTTCGTCTCTGGAAACCCCTAGGGTTTCGCAAGCAGAGTACAGGTACAAACCATGACCAGCTTCGTCTTGAATTTTAGCCAATAAGGCTACTTTTCTTCTTAATGAAGGTGCTCTGGTGATCCAATTTCCTTCTGGAAGCATTCCAACCACTTCAGAATGTGCGTGCTGGGATATCTGCCTGATATGTGTTTGACGATATTTTTCTGGCATCCAATCTTTTGGTTCAATTTTCTCGTCACGCGCAATACGTGCCTCAAATTGAGCTTCTAAATTCTTTATTTGTTCTTCTCCCATAAGACTCACCTCAACTCTTTCTTAAAGAGTTTACTAGGATTTGTTTTTAAATTAGTATTTTAAACCTACAAGTCCCAACGCTTCGGGATTGAAAATCTTGCAGGAACTTTCTATTATGCTGCTTTCCATCAACAGCTACAATTTCATTTATACGTCAAAATCTACCACTACTTTTTTACTGGTTGGCACAGCTTGACAACTTAACACAAAATTCTGTGCCACTTCTTTTTCCTCTAGCGCATAATTTATTTTCATTTTTACTGAGCCTTCCTTCACTTGACATTTACAAGTACTGCAAACGCCACCTTTACAGGCAAAAGGCAAATCGGCTCCAGCAGCAAGTGCGCCATCCAAGATGTTGTCGAAATCATCGTCCATAACAAAATGGAATTCTTTTCCTCCATCTATTATGGTCACTTCGGTTCCATCTGTTTTTTCTTCTAAAATTTCAGCTATATGTTTATTCTCTTCTTCGCTGCTTCCAGAGAAAAACAACTCATAATGTATTTTTTCTTTAGACAGTCCTGCTTTTTCAAGTTCGTCGCGAATCAAGAATATCATGTTTTGAGGACCACAAATAAACGCATGAGCCGTATCTGGAATATCTATGAAGGTTTTTGTTAATATAGCCAGTTTTTCCTCATCAAAGCGTCCATTTAAAAACGGGATATCTCGTTGCTCTTTGGTTAAAAAATAGAAAACCTGAAAGCGATCGAAAAATTCATTTTTAAGCTGCTCAATTTCTTCTTTAAAGATAATGGATTTTACAGTGCGATTCAAGTAAAACAGCTTGAATGTACTATTTGGTTCCAAATGCAGATGTGTTTTTATAATGGATATCATGGGTGTTATTCCACTACCAGCTGCAAAGGCTATGTAATTTTTTGAACTTTCGGGTTCGCACTCCACATAAAACTCTCCATGTGGCGGCATCACCTCCAACTCGTCCCCTTTTTTTAATTCATTGAAGGCATAATTTGAAAAAACACCTTGACGAATGGTTTTTACCGCTACCTTCCATTGGTTGTCAAAAGGGCTGGTACACAGAGAATAGTTTCTGCGTATGTCCTGACCGTTAATGTTTTTTCGTAGTGTAAGATGTTGACCTTGTTTGAATCTGAATTTTTCTTTTAAATGGTCTGGAACCTCAAAAGATATAACAACTGTATCTTTTGTTTCCTTATATATGTCTGCAACTTTTAATTTAAAAAAATCTGCCATAATTATGTCTGACTTAAGACTCTGCGCAAATTAGCTTGCTACAGACATCTTTTTAAGTTTAATAAAACACTTTCCGACGCCTTGCGCCATCTTCCTTAAGGGAAAACCAACTAACGCTTGTTAGTTAGGTTTACAAATTTACAAAATAAATTTGAATCTTTTTTGCCTATTTCCGCCCCTTAGTCTTAAGTTAAGGAATGGGTTGGTCTTTTATGAAAATAAACATTACAACCATAGGTTGTACTACTAGCGAATACCTTCAATAAGCACATTGCTTAATTGGGCACTAAGTTTTTTTACGTTGATAGCATCTTTGTTCGGGATCCAAATATATAAGGAACGTAATGTGGACAACATGGAAAACAACATAACCTCAACGTTTTTGTTTGAAATTTCACCATTTTGTATGCCAGATTTTAAAATAATTCTAAAATTTTCTTCATAATTCAAGCGTAATTCAAGATAATAATCCAATTGTTCTTCCAGATGCATCCAGTCGTTATTTAGGGACGCCATACCAAAGGTATTTTGGCTCGTAATGGATACGTGCAGTTCTACAATTTTGTTTAATTTTTCCACACAGGTATTATTGGACGTCTTAATTTGTTCCATGCCTTGCGTAAATGCTTCAGCCAAAGAAATAATAATCTCTTTCAGGATTTCCTGTTTGGAACTGATATGGTTATACAAACTTGCAGCTTTTATTCCCATGGCTGTTGCCAAATCTCTCATGGTTACAGCGCTATAACCCTTTTCTTTAAAAAGTTTGGCTGCCGTTTTAATAATTTCGTCTTTACGTGTAATCTCTTTCATGTGCTTACAACTATTGTCTTTTAACAATTTTGGAACATCCTACTTTCAGACAACTTAACGATAAAAGCTTTGATCAAGGATGTTTCAAAATAGAGGCTGAAGATACTTAAAAAATAAGTTGTAACTCTTGTTACATTTATTTTGAAATAAATTAAAGTACTTTGTAAAAAAATAAATTATGGGATTATTGGATTTTTTAACAGGTAACAAAACTGATAAAATTAAGGATTTTCAATCTAGAAAAGCCATTATTATAGATGTAAGAACCAAAGCTGAATTTAGCCAAGGCGCCATTCCGGGTTCTAAGAATATTCCGTTGCAAATGCTTCATGGTAAAATTGAAGACATTAAAAAAATGAACAAACCTGTTATTGCCTGTTGTGCCAGTGGCATGCGTTCTGCCAGTGCAGCTTCTGTTTTAAACAAGCATGGTATTGAAGCCGTTAATGGTGGAGGCTGGAGCAGTTTGCAAAAAAAACTTTAAATCAGGTTGTTTTTTTTAGCCTTTTGTAAGGCTTCTATTTTATTGTGTACCTGAAGTTTGTTGTATATGTTTTCTATGTGTTTTCTAACAGTTCCTGTAGAGAGTATCAAATTCTGTGCTATGGCATTATAACTTAAGCCCTTACTTAATTGTTCCAAGACCTCGATTTCTCTTGCGGTTAGTTTGATGTCTTCCTGTTCCTGTTGGTTTTCTATGTTTAAAGGGTTTCGGAGCAGCTTTAACGTTTTTAATGCAATGGACGGATTCATGGCTGCACCTCCATTTAAGGTTTCCAAAATGCCATCGTGCAAATCCTGGGCATTGATCTCTTTTAGCAAATAACCGTCTGCTCCTGCCTTAATGGACTTGAAAATATTTTCGTCGTTATCAAAAACCGTGAGCATGATTATTTTAATGTGAGGATATTTTTGTTTAACGATTTCTGTGGTTTCTATACCATTTAAAATTGGCATTTCTATATCCATTAAAATCAAATCTATGTTGTGGTTGTCTTCCAGTTTAACCAATAAATCGGAACCATTTAAGGCAGAAAATTTAAAATTTAAATCTTCAAAAAAGGAGAGTTTTTCCTTAACGGCATTTATAAGAAACGAATTGTCGTCCACGATGGCTATTTTAATGTTCATGCGAAGTAATTTTTACTAAAATAACCATATAAATGATATAAAATAATACGAAGAATTACGTATTCCTTGTTTTATAGACCCTTATGGTTGTTCCCTTATTCAATTGAGATGTTATTTCAAACTCTGCTTCCAGTTCATGTGCGCGTTTTTTCATGTTGTTTATACCATTGCCAAATTCAATGTTATTGAGGTCGAAACCTATTCCGTTATCTGTAATTTTTAGTTCGTAAACAGTATTCTTTGATGAAAAGTCGACATCAATTTGAGTGGCATTGGCATATTTTAATGCGTTGTTTATGGCTTCCTGAATAATCCTATAGATGTTCATACCTTGAACAGATGTGAACATTTTATGGTTTTTCAATTCTTTGTCCACGTTAAAATTAAAGGTTACGGCATGAGATGATTTATTTGCTTTTTCAATAAAATTAGAGATTCTGGCTTGTAAGTCTTCAAAAGAAATTTCCGTTTTATTCATGGCCCAAATGGTATCTCTTAACTCATATATGGTTGAAGAAGTAAACTCACTAATATGCTTAAGTTTTTCGCTTAAATTGTCTGGAAGTTTAAAGCCGTATTTTAAATTATCCAGAGACGAAATAATAAAGGTTAGTTGTGCACCTATATTATCATGCAAGTCCCTACTGATTCTTAAACGTTGGTCTTGCAGTTTGTTTTGGGTTTCGATTTTAATTAGAGCTTCTTTTAATTCGGTTTCTTTTTTAAGTTGGTTGTGTTTTAATTTTTGTTGGTTGTAAACCAGAAATCCGAATAAAGATATAACAACTGCCAAGGCCACCAAGCCTAAAATAAAATTGTTCTTATAACTTATGTCTCTTTCTTTTTCGGCAAGTTCCGCACGTTGCAAAAGGATTTGATTTTCTCTTTCGTTAGCGTTATATTTCTCTTGAACTTCTGCCACTTCTCTAGTAATACGATTATTAAAAAGAGAATCTTCAACCAGTTTATATTTCCGTTGATAGTATTGAACACTATCTATATTTTTATTAAAAGCAAAATAGTACGAAAGATTACTATAGCCATTCACTCGAAGTTCATTCGCGTTGTACTGTTCAGCTAATTTTATTCCTTCATCCAAATAACCCTTTGCTGTTTTATATTCTCCCATTCTTAAGTACAAATCGCCTAAATTTAAAGAAGAGCTTGCAATACCTTGGTTATCGGTTATTTTTTTTCGTATTGATAAAGATTTCAATATATTATCTATACCATCTTGCATTTGCCCTGTGCTCGCCAATAAAGAGCCATAATTATTGTATAAAGCTCCAAGCTCATTATACAAATTATGGGTTTTTGCAACTTCAATGCCTTGTTTAAAATATCTCTTGCTATTTAAAGTGTCTTGCAAATGTAGATATGCGTTGGCAATATTGTTATAAGAACGCGTCATCATAGGGTAATCTTCAATTGTTTTTGCAGTTTCCAATATTTCTAAATGCGTTTTAAGAGCTTTATCGTATTGTTTTAAGCCTCTATAAATATTAGCAATATTACCTTTTAAAGCACTTGCGTTCTTTAGTTTGTTCTGTTGTTCATAAATCTCTAATGCCCTTGTATTGTAGTATATAGCGGAATCAAGCTTAAATGTATTTTGAAAACATAAACCCATTTTATTATACAAGCTGGCTTGGCCTAAGGTATCTTTAATTCTTTTTCTAATGTTTAAAGAATTTCGATAATTACCCATCGCTTCGTTATATTCTGCTAATGTGTAATGAAGAATTCCAATATCGTTATAGGCTTGGGCAATGCCATTTTCATTTTTAGTGTTTTTTGATAATTCAAGAGCTTTATTTCCATAAAAAAATGCAGAATCCATAGAAACGGTTCTATAAAACCAGCACAAATCGCTGAATGATTTAACTTTTATGGAATCGGATGGATTTTTAGTTAGTTCCGTTTTTAAACTATCTATAATTTCTTTAGGACTTTGTGAAAAAACGCAAACGTGTATCAATAAAGCCAAAAATAGCAGCAATTTGTTCTTCATAAACTTAATTAAATGACGCTTCTAATATACTCTTTTTTGTTAATAGCAGCTCTTTTGTAATTTCGAATAAGGCATCCATCAAAGATTTATTATAACGTTCCAAATAAGCATTTTTTTCCACATTCTGTTCTTGCATCAACCTGCTATCAACCAGCTTTTTATGCAACTTTAAGTAATTTTCTTGAGCGTTTTTGACCTGCCATTTGGTTGCCCTAATGGTTTTTAAGCTCAAAAGCAACAAGATACTTATAAGCATGAACAGAACTAAAGAAAATAGAAAATTGAAATCCATAACCCAATGCTTTATTAAGATATTTAAAGCATGCTATTGTTTACATTATAGATATAAAAAAACATCAAACGCGATCCCTCAAAAGTAGATGTTGCCTGATGTTTGTTTATAAAAATTGATTAATAGCATGATGAAAATACGATTTAATGGTAGATACTAAATAATTTTTCGATAAAACGATGTTTTAAAAAGATTAAGCGCAACAACCTACCTGTATTGCGCCTAATCGGGTTTAATCTCAACAACAAGATTTAATTGTCAAGACTTTAAGAAGTTGTACAAGCGTATTTACTGTTGCTTATTCAAGTTAAAAGAACCTTCCGTAACGTTTTTGGTCGTTCCATCATTACTGTTTTTACAAGTAAAATTGAAAGTTCCTTTAATATTGGTATCGGTTTCTTCCGAAATTTTAATTTCCCCAACCACTCCAGAATCTTGGAAAGGCGCATTCCATGTTTGTGTTGCCATTGGATCACTAATATTAGGCTCTATATAAGAAGCAGAGCGAAATACATTATCATCACTTAGCTGATAAGTACCTACACCATCATAACCATTAATAATCATATTAATAGCTTGAGATTGTGTGTTCCCTTGCATGACCAATGTGGTTTGCCCTCCACCTGTTGTGGTATTTGCAAAAGAAGTCATTTCTAAAGAAGTAAAAGAGCTTCCGTTAATCTTGGCTGTAATAGTACCTGAAGCAGCTCCTCCACCACCTCCTCCATCTCCTCCATCATCATCGTTGGAGCAAGAAGTAAAAGTCATTAGCGAAAAACACATTAATAGTAATGTGACATGTTTTAAAGTTCTCATTGTTGAAATATTTTTGAGGTTAATAATATTCCAAAATTGCGAATTAACGGCTTGGCAATCAATACGAAGAATTACGTATTTTTAAAACAAGGTATGGATACTTGACAAAATAGGCTGGAGAGTTTAAAACAAAATATGTGGGAATCGCAATTGCAGCCTGTCTATTCTCTCTGATAATTTTTGAAGAAACAATTGATGTGCTTCGGAATTTGGATTGAATGGTTTGTGCTGAAGCCCTTTTTGGATAGTCTCAACTTCGTCCATGGTTTTAAACGCGTTGTTTGAAATCCAAACGTCTTTAAATATTTCCCAAATATAATTAATGGCTGTTTGATTGGGATGAACCATGTCTTCTGCATAAAAACGATAATCCCGAAGTTCATCCATCATAAGTTCGTAAGCTGGGAAATAAAAAGTTTGCTGATTGCAGATTGTCGGGCTGCCCGAAAGTCTCATTTCGGTAAGGACAGGTTGTTGACTTAAAAATTCATGTATGGCTGAAATTAAATGTGCCTTACTTTGGGTGTTTTCCACAAACCCATCTTTTAAATGTCTTACTGGAGACACTGTAAAAACTATGGTTGCTTTTTTATTCACACTTTTAATTAAACTTACAATAGCTTGAAGGGATTGCAAAATGTCGTCTACTGAAAGTAATTCCTTTAAAAACCTCTTTTGTGGAACTTTATGGCAATTGGCCACAATGGCATCTGTATCTATAAACCTATAGACACAAGCAGTTCCTAGAGTAAGAATTATATGTGTTGTATCTTTTATTTGATGATTTGCAGCTTGAATTTGCTGGTTTAAACCATTTAACAAATCGTTTTTGGATGTGGAACTTAATTTGGAATGCGCCTCAAAACAATGCCATTGTTCGTTTTGAAAAAAGAGATCCTCTTCAGTATACACTTTTTCATTAATGGCATGGGTTATTAAGTTTTCTATGGCTAAAGGGTGAAACAAAATACCAAACGGATTTTGAAGGGTTTGAAATTTATAATACTCAAATTTCGACCCTATATTCTCAACAAAACACGATCCAATTAAAAATAGCTTAGATTGATAATCTATTTGATTATGTGGTTGCTTTTTTACTTGGATTTTTGTTTGAAGATTCATTAAAGTATTTTATAAAACCACTTATTACACAGAGATTCACAGAGACTTTTTTTTTAAAGTCTCTGTGAATCTCTTAGGTTTTGCCCTGCGTTTTTCTGGACAAAAACTACGAATATTATTTTATATAGTTCTCACTGGCTTTTAAAGCTTCATCTATACCTTCTGGATGTTTCCCTCCTGCTGTTGCAAAGAAAGGCTGTCCTCCTCCACCTCCTTGGATATATTTTCCCAATTCCCTAACTATTTGTCCTGCATTCAATCCTTTTTCTGAAACCAATTCTTTGGAAATGTAACAGGATAATAAGGCTTTACCATCGTTTTCGGCACCAAATATCAAGAACAAATTAGAATACTGGCTTCCCATTTCAAAACAAACATCTTTTATTCCAGCAGCATCCAAGTCCAATTTCTTTGCTAAAAATAGAATGCCATTCTTTTCAGTCAATTCTGCTTTAAGATCACTTTTTATGTTTTTTGCCTTGTCTTTAAGCAAACTTTCAATTTGCTTTTTTAAATCGGCATTTTCTGCTTGAAGGCTCTCTAAAGCTTTTATAGGTTCTTTAGGATTGTTCAGCAGGCTTTTTATATCTGTAAATGCTTTATTGGCATCTTCAAAATAGTCTTTAACAGCATCGTTTGTTATGGCTTCTATCCTTCGGATTCCTGCAGCCACAGCTCCTTCAGAAACAATTTTAAAATACCAAATATCGCCTGTGTTCTTTACGTGTGTTCCGCCACAAAGCTCCATGGATTGCCCAAAACGAATGGCACGAACCGTATCGCCATATTTTTCACCAAAAAGAGCTATGGCACCTTCTTCCAAAGCTTGTTCCATAGGAATATTACGTTTTTCCTGTAGAGGTAGTTTTCCTGCAATCCTGGCATTTACAAAACTTTCCACATCCCGTAATTCTTCAGAAGTTAGCTTAGAGAAATGTGAAAAATCAAAACGCAAGTATTTTGAATGCACTGCTGAGCCTTTTTGCTCGACATGGTCTCCTAAAATTTCCCTTAAAGCTTGATGCAACAAGTGTGTTGCCGTATGGTTGCACTCTGTCCTGTAACGTTGTTTGGCATCTACCGTTGCCGTAAATGTTTCTTCTAAATGTTTGGGCAAGTTTTTAGCAAAATGAATAATAACATTATTCTCTTTTTTGGTGTCTAAGATATAAACTATGTCTCCATGAGCATCTTCCAAATAACCTTTGTCACCTACTTGCCCTCCTCCTTCCGGATAAAAAGGTGTTAAATTGAAAACCAACTGATACATGGCGCCATCTTTTTTGGATATCACCTTTCTGTATCGTGTAATTTTTACTTTGGTTTCCAACATATCATAACCAACAAATTCCTGAACGGCATCTTCTTTTAAAATGGTCCAGTCTTCGGTACTCATTTCACTGGCTGCACGAGAACGGTCTTTTTGTTTTTTCATTTCTGCATGAAAACCAGCTTCATCCAATTTCAAGCCTTTTTCACGAAGAATTAAAGCCGTTAAATCTATAGGAAAACCAAAGGTGTCGTATAATTCGAATGCTTTTTCTCCAGATATCACTTCCGATGTTTCATCTTCTACAATTCTGTTTAGCAGTACCAACCCTTGATCCAGGGTTCTTAAAAACGATTGTTCTTCTTCCCTAATAACATTCTCTATCAATTGTTTTTGGGCTTTAAGTTCTGGAAAGGCCTCTCCCATTTTCTGGCTTAACACCTCTACCAATCTATAAATAAATGGTTCTTTCTGTTCCAAAAATGTAAAACTGTAACGAATGGCACGACGTAAAATCCGTCTGATCACATAACCTGCTCCTGTGTTGCTTGGCAATTGGCCATCTGCAATTGAGAATGCTACTGCACGAACGTGATCTGAAATAACACGAATGGCAATATCTATTTTTTCATCTTTGCCATAAGGTTTATTGGAAATGGTTTCAATTTCCCTGATAATTGGTGTAAAAACATCTGTATCGTAATTACTTTGAACGCCTTGCAACACCATGCACAAGCGCTCAAAGCCCATTCCTGTGTCTATATGTTTGTTTGGCAGCACTTCCAGGGAACCGTTTGCTTTTCGGTTGTATTGCATAAACACCAAATTCCATATTTCCACCACTTGAGGATGGTCTTTATTTATTAAGGTTTTTCCATCCACTTTGGCTTTTTCTTCAGTAGAACGAATATCCACGTGGATTTCGCTACAAGGTCCACAAGGCCCTTGGTCTCCCATTTCCCAGAAATTGTCTTTTTTATTGCCCATCAAAATTCGGTCTTCTGGGACAAACTGTTTCCACAAATCGAAGGCTTCTTGATCCATAGACAGGTTATCGCTGTCATTGCTTCCCTCAAAAACAGTTACATAGAGAATGTCTTTATCTATTTTATAAACTTCTGTTAGAAGTTCCCAAGCCCAAGCAATGGCCTCTTTTTTAAAATAATCGCCAAAGCTCCAGTTTCCTAGCATTTCAAAAAGTGTGTGGTGGTACGTATCGTAACCCACTTCTTCCAAGTCGTTGTGTTTTCCAGACACACGTAAGCATTTTTGAGTATCTGCAATACGGTTGTTTTTTGGCTTGGCATTTCCTAAAAAATATTCCTTAAAAGGTGCCATTCCAGAATTCACAAACATAAGTGTAGGATCATCTTTTAAAACCATTGGTGCAGATGGTACAATACTGTGTTTTTTCTCTTTAAAAAAACTTAAAAATTTTGAACGTACTTCTTGAGACTTCATCTAGTTAATTTGAATGCTTGTTTTGTTAAATTTTATATAAAAACGACGCGTTTTTTACAATTTCTCTACAAATCTATTTTAAATTTCGGATTGAGAGACCCTACTTTCTTATTTTATCGTTTAGTTTTTACTAAATTTACAATGAAAATATTTTGTAGGTTTGTTCGTTTTGGAATTCAATAGATACACAAACACCTATAAATTCCATGCAAAAATAGCATAAATTAGATAATGAGTAAGGTAAAATATTATTATGATCCAGATACGCTTTCCTATAGAAAAATAGAGCGTAAAAAAAGAAGAACGGTTAAATACATTTCGTTGTTTCTGTTGGCATCTGCTTTATTTGCTTTTTTATTTGTTTTTATTGCCAGTCAGTACATAGAATCGCCTCGTGAGAAAGGGCTAAGGCACGAACTTCAAAATGCCCAATTGCAACTGGAGTTGCTGAATAAAAAAATGGACGAAACAGAAGTTGTTTTAGCCAATATTGCAGAAAGGGACAACAATATCTACAGATTGTATTTTGAAGCCAACCCAATTCCCGAGGAGCAAAGAAAAGCCGGTTTTGGCGGTATTAATAGATATAAAGATTTAGAAGGCTTTGACAATTCTAAATTAATTATTGAAACCCATAAACGCTTAGACCAAATCCAAAAACAGATTGTAGTGCAATCCAAATCCTTAGACGAGATTACTAAACTAGCTGAAGAAAAGGAAAAACTATTAACAGCTATTCCAGCCATACAACCAGTAAACAATGAAGATTTAACCAGAATGGCTTCTGGATACGGAATTAGAACAGATCCATTTACCAAAGTAAGAAAAATGCATTGGGGAATGGATTTTACGGCACCTCGTGGCACACCTGTTTATGCTTCTGGTGATGGCGTGGTAGAGCGTGCAGATAATGGTGCTGCTGGTTATGGCAACCATGTAAGAATTAATCATGGCTATGGCTATGTTAGCCTGTATGCACATTTATACAAATACAACGTTAGAAAAAACCAAAAAGTAAAACGAGGAGATATTATTGGGTTTGTTGGCAGTACAGGTCGATCTGAAGCACCACACTTACATTACGAAATTTTTAAAGACGATCAGCGCATCAATCCTATCAACTTCTACTATGGCAGTTTATCTGCTGAAGAGTTCAATAAATTGTTGGAGCACGCATCGTTAGAAAACCAATCTTTAGATTAATGCACATAGATTTACCCGAAAAACGATATTACAGTATTGGCGAAGTAGCCAAAGCTTTTGAAGTAAATACATCTTTAATCCGTTTTTGGGAGAAAGAATTCGATGTGTTGAAACCCAAAAAAAACGCCAAAGGGAATAGAAAATTCACTCCAGAAGACATAAAAAACCTAAAATTCATTTTTCATTTGGTAAAAGAAAGAGGATTTACCTTGGAAGGTGCCAAAACACACCTAAAAGAAGAAAAGAAAAAACCTCTGGAAACCTTCGAAATTATCAGTAAATTAGAAGCTATTAAAGCACAACTTATTAAAATTAAAAATCAGTTGTAACAATTAGATCACTTTTACAACTAATAAAGCAAACACTAACACTTAAATACTTTATCATGAAAAAATGGATAATTCCTGTAATTATTATTGCCGTAATTGGTTTTGGCATTTATAATTGGGCTGTAGGATTTAATAATACAGCTATTGAACTTAATGAAAACGTAAGCGAAGCTTGGGGAAATGTACAAACCTCTTACCAACGTAGAAACGATTTAATTGGTAATTTGGTAAACACAGTTAAAGGAGCAGCAGATTTTGAAAAAAGCACACTGGAGGCGGTTATAAAAGCCAGAAGTGAAGCCACCAAAACTACTATTGATCCTTCTAACATTACACCAGAACAATTAGAGCAATTTAATCAAGCACAAGGTGGATTAAGCAGTGCCTTATCCAGATTATTGGTTACGGTTGAGCGTTATCCAGAATTAAAGGCCAACCAGAATTTCTTGAAACTTCAAGACGAATTAACCAGTACCGAAAACACCATTCAAACTGCCAGAACCCGTTATAACGAAGCTATCAAACCTTATAACAACCATGTGAAAAAATTCCCTAATTCCATTTTGGCTGGTATGTTTGATTTTGAAGGAAAACCTTATTTTGATGCTGAAGCTGGCGCTGAAAAACCAGTTGATGTAGAATTTGATTTTAATTAGTAACAAAATGTCTAAAATAGAAGATTTTTTAACTGCAGAAGAAGAACATGAAATTGTTCATGCCATTCGAGAGGCCGAAAAAAACACCTCTGGTGAGATTCGGGTACATATTGAAAAGTCCTCTAAAATTGACCCTTTTGATCGTGCCATGGAAGTGTTCCATGTATTAAAGATGGACAATACCAAAGAACAAAATGGCGTTTTGATTTATGTTGCCGTGGAAGACAAAACCTTTGTTATATATGGCGACAAAGGCATTAACGATGTGGTTGGAAAAAACTTCTGGAACGATACCAAAGACGCCATACAGGCACAATTTAAATCGGGCCATTTTAAACAAGGTTTGGTTGATGGTATTTTAAAAGCCGGTAAAGCCTTGGAGACGTATTTTCCTTGGCATCATGCAGACACAAACGAATTACCCAACAACATATCTAAAGGAAAATAATGAAACAGAGACCCATACGCTTAGTTATCATGTTGTTTTTGGGTTTGTGTCTTACTCAAAACGTGTGGGCACAATTCGATATACCCAAGACACCCAAAAAACAAACCAGTGTTTACGATTACGCGTCTTTATTGTCTGCTTCAGAAAAAAGCAGTCTGGAACAAAAACTCATAAAATATTCCGACACCACTTCCACACAGATTGTAGTAGCCATTATCCCAACAACCAAAGGAGAGAACATTGGTCTTTTGTCGGCCAAATGGGCTCACGAATGGGGAATAGGCCAAGCCAAAGAAGATAATGGTGTTTTTATATTATTGGCTAGAGACGACAGAAAAATATGGATTTCTCCGGGTTATGGCGTGGAACACAAATTAACTGCTGGTATTGTTGGGGAACTTACAAGAAACGTGATTATTCCCGAATTTAAAAGAGGTGATTATTACAGTGGTTTGGATAAAGGAACCGATGCCATTTTTGAAGTTTTAATGGGCGAATACCAAGGCTCCAGAAAATCTTCCAATAATTCAGGCTTCCCCTTTGGAGTCATCTTTTTCATGTTCATTGTGTTTATCATCATTTTAATTTCTATTTCCAAAAACAGACGTGGAGGTTCTGGAGGCTCTGGAGGCAGGAAATCTGGAGGTTTCAGTATCCTGGACGCCATAATTTTGAGCAATATGGGAAGAGGTAGCTATGGTGGCTCTTCTGGTGGCTTTGGTGGCTCATCTGGTGGTGGGTTTTCTGGAGGTGGCTTTGGTGGAGGTTTTGGAGGTGGAGGCTTCTCTGGTGGTGGCGCAGGAGGTAGTTGGTAAACTGCAAGCTGCAATGTTCTGTACCAGTTTTTAATGCGGGAAATTAAAACTCAAATTGAACCCCTTTAATCAAAAATGAACATTCCATCGTCTTGTGTTTCTCCTTTTTTGCCCAAACTATTAAATTTCCAGCTAAAACTAAGCATAAAATAGCGTTGCAAAACAGTACTTTGAGAATCTTGAATGTAATTTTGTGTAGCTGTTCTTCTAGCGTTGGTATTTTGGTTCAATAAATCGTAGGCCTTTAAAGTAAGAATTGCTTTATCTTTCATAAAGGAATAGGCTAAGGTACTGTTCCAAAACCAGGCACTTTGTTGAAAACTGCTTGATATGCTGGGATCGTAATTATATTCTATATCATTTCGCCATTCAAAATTTTTAGGTAGGTACCATACAGTCCTTACCCTTAATTGATGAAACAAAAACTGGGTATCCTCAAAAGTGTCCAAATTGTACTTATTATTAGTGAACCTAACACTGTATCTTGGCCTGATTTCAAAAATATCTTTCCATTCAAAAGTAAAATCCAATTCAGGAGTAAAGGAATTTACATGGCTGGCATATTGAACGTCATTGTTAAAATTAATATTCTTATAGATGTTGGTATAAACCCCAAAACCAACCTTAACAGACCTTAAACTATCCAGTTTTATGCTTTTACTATAATCTACACCTCCATAAGCATTGTAGTTCCCGTTTACATTCTCGTATGTGGTTATTCTCTCTAGATCTTCTGTTACAATGGATTTTGAAACAACTTTATTATCTGTAAAAGCACCACCAAAATAACCATAAATACCTGTTTTCTTCTGAAAATCGAAAGCATTGAATCCTGCATAAAAACTATGACTTGTTTCAGGTTCCAGGTTAGGGTTTCCAACAATGGTATTCAATGGATCCGATACGTCTGCAAAGGCTTGCAACTGTTGTAATTCTGGTGGATTGTTCTGTAGATAATAATTGAGGTATACAGATGCTTTATCACTTAACTTGTAATTCATATAAGAGTTAAGTTGCATGTTTTTTAACGTTCTTTCTATATTAAATTCGGGTCTTAACAAATCTTTGTTGCCCAATGTCCTAAACAAGTAGGAGCTTGCTATTCTTGCTGAAAACGCTTCGGTTTTATAGCTTAAAGCAATTCCTGGAGCACTTGTCTCATCAGTATATTCAAAATCGGTACTCAAGCTTTGGTTAAAAATGGTATAATATCCTTCTGCATCTTTATCAAATGTGCTTTTGGTATCATCTGTTTTGGTATTCGAATACTCATAATCAAAATTCACAAATAACTTTTTGTCAATAATGGGCAATCTGTAACTTACATTGGACCTAAGGGTTTTGGTATCTCCATTTCCATCTGTAAATTGATCGCGACTGGTTTGGTCTATTAAAACATAATCCGGGTTGTTTGGGTTGTTAACATCTTCACCATATACATTTGTTAGCGATGTCAAGTAATCGTTAGATTCCCTTGAGTTTACCCTTACATCAACTCCAGCTTTTATATAAGCTCCTTTACTTCCAAATTTTTTAGTGACGTTTAGCTTATTGGTGAAATTGGTTGCAACATTTTCAACCTGTGAATTTGTATGCGACTCGTTGGTTAAGACTTTAGAGTTGTTTAAAGACGCTTCATAACCTGTATAGGTATTTTGGCTTTTGGAATAACGAAAGGATGGATCCACATTAATCAATAAAGTAGAATCTATTTCTATATCGAAACCTATATTGGCGCTATGGCTGCCGCTATCGTTATAACTACTGGATGTAGAATTGGTATAATAACGGGAATCTGGTAAAATATTTTCCCGTTGGGTTGCTGTTTGATTTTCCGAATTGCTGCCAGAGTAAAAATAATCGGCTGAGATATCTGTTTTTTCACCAATGACATCGGCATAATTGGCTCCTGCATTTTGAGATTTTGTTATACCTGCCCCACCACCAAACGTTCTACCATCTATGGTAAAGGTGCCATTACTGGAAACAGACATACTGTTGATATTCCCGAACATTTTTCGAATCTCCCCAAAACTGAATCCTGGCGAATTAATATTGTTGCCACCTGCTAAAACACTCACACGTTGGTCGTTGTTAAAGTAATTGAGCATGCCTGCAAATTCATAACGCTGGTCTGTACCTCCTCCAGCAGCTACTCGTCCAAAAACCCCTTTATTCTTTTCTTCACTAATGGTTAGGTTTATGGTTTTTTCTTCACCATCTGTAACTTCTCCTGTAAAGGCTTCAGATTTTGTTTTGCTGTCCACAATTTGGACCTTATCTATAATTTCCTTGGTTAAATTTTTCGTGGTAATGGTTGGGTCGTCTCCAAAAAAAGGTTTGCCATTTACCAGTATTTTACTCACTTCTTTTCCGTTGACTTTTATTTTTCCGGCTTCATCCACCTCAACACCTGGAAGCTCTTTCAGTAAATCCTCAACAGTTGCATCCTTTTTTGTTTTAAAGGATTTTACATTAAATTCCAAGGTGTCTTTTTTAATGGTAATTGGTGCTTGAGATGTAATAAGCACTTCGTTTAAAGCACTTGAATTCACTTCCAATTCCAAGGTATTTAAATGAATGAAGTTTTGGTTTAATGTAACTTTTTTTAAATAGGTCCTGTAACCAACATAAGACACGTACAAGTTAACCGTTGTATCGCTTAAATTATCTTTTAAAAAGAATTTACCATTTTTATCTGTAATGGTATATGTAACAACTGTACTGTCTTTTATGCGTTCTAAATGTACGGTTGCAGACTCAAGTGGCATTTTATCATCGGCCGAAACCACAGTTCCTGAAATTTCAAAGGTATTGGATTGGGAAAATGAAACAGTGAAGCATAACAAAGCAATGAAAAATAAAAAATACTTCATGGTTTTTTTGATTGATAGCTTAAAAAAGAACTCATCTGGAGTTCAACAATAAAAAACGAATGTACTTAGTTTTTCGTATGAATTTTCTTAAGAAAAATATAAATTTTACTTCTTACGCATATACACACTTACCGGAACCCCTTTAAAATCAAAATGTTCGCGAAGTTTGTTTTCAAGAAAGCGTTTGTAAGGTTCCCTTACATATTGAGGTAAATTACAGAAAAATGCGAATTGTGGCTGTGGCGTTGGCAATTGCATGATGTATTTAATTTTCACAAACTTTCCTTTGTATGCTGGTGGTGGATTGTGTTCAATAATTGGCAACAACACCTCATTCAAAACACTGGTTTTAATTTTTTTGGTTCGGTTGTTATATACTTCAACAGCTGTTTCAATAGCTTTAAAAATACGTTGTTTGTTCAATACAGAAATAAAAACTATAGGCACATCGGTAAATGGCTCGATCTCCTTTCTTATTATCTTTTCATATTGATTGGTGGATTTGTTGTCTTTTTCAACCAAATCCCATTTGTTAACCAATATTACTATACCTTTCCTGTTGCGTTCTGCCAACCAAAAAATATTCTGTACTTGACCATCAAAACCACGAGTTGCGTCCATGACCAACAAACATACATCACAATGCTCAATGGCACGAACACTGCGCATAACCGAATAAAATTCCAGATCGTCTTTGACCTTGGATTTTCGTCTTATTCCAGCAGTATCCACCAAATTGAATTCAAAACCAAAACGGTTGTATTTGGTATCTATGGAATCTCTTGTTGTGCCAGCAATGTCTGTAACTATATACCTATCTTCACCAATAAGTGCGTTTATAAACGATGATTTTCCTGCATTGGGTCTTCCAACTACAGCAAATCTTGGCAATTCGTCTTCTTCAACATGTTCTTTTTCCGGTAAAGCCTCTACAAGGGCATCCAGTAAATCTCCTGTGCCACTACCATTGATACTGGCAATGGTAAAGTAGTCTCCCAAGCCTAAAGAATAAAACTCTACGGCATCTTCTGCTCTTTTGGCATTGTCTACTTTGTTCACCACCAAAAACACGGGTTTTTTAACTTTTCTAAGTAAAGTGGCCACATCTTCGTCCATTCCAGTAACACCAGACTCTACATCTACCATAAAAATAATGGCATCGGCTTCATCTATTGCCAGCTCCACTTGTTTGTCTATTTCTGCTTCAAAAACATCATCGCTACCTTTTACGTAACCACCTGTATCAATCAAAGAAAACTCTACGCCATTCCAATCGCTTTTTCCGTAATGTCTATCTCTGGTAACACCACTTACGGCATCAACAATAGCCTCTCTTCTTTTAATTAAACGGTTAAAAAAAGTCGATTTCCCTACATTGGGTCTTCCCACTATGGCAACTATGTTACTCATTTTAAATAAATTTTGGTGCAAATATAATGATATGCTTATGATTTCGTTGTATTTTGTGTCACTCAAAAAAATATATTTAATTATGAAAAACAACATTGCTGCCATAATTTTTTCCTTAGCGATAGTCATTTCTGCTTTTTTGTTAGGCAATGCCTTTATGAATAGAAATCAAACCGAAGGCACCATTTCTGTAACTGGCTTGGGGAAAGCCGATTTTACTTCGGATTTGATTGTGTGGGAAGGTTCTTTTTCCAAAGAGAGCTTTAACCTACAACAAGCGTATAGTGACCTTGAAAAAGACAAAAAAATAATTTCGGACTATTTACTTTCCAAAGGGTTAACCGAAAAAGAATTGGTTTTCAATGCTGTTAACAGTAGAAAAAACACACGTGGCAAGTACAATAACGACGGACAATATATAGGTGAAGAATTTTTAGGGTATATTTTAACTCAATCGTTACAAATAGATTCCAAAGATGTAGAAAAAGTAGAATCTGTTTCAAGGGAAATTACCGAACTATTAAATAAAGGCATTCAATTTTATTCACAATCGCCTAGATATTATTACACCAAATTGGCCGATTTAAAGATTGAAATGATTTCCAAAGCTACTGCTGATGCCAAACACAGAGCAGACATGATTGCTGAAAATTCTGGTGGTAAATTGGGGGAATTAATTTCTGCCAAAATGGGCATTTTTCAAATAACCGGACAGAATTCTGACGAAGATTATTCTTGGGGAGGCACCTTTAACACGGAATCGAAAGAAAAAACAGCCTCCATTACCATGAAACTGGATTATAAAGTGAAATAATTTTTGAAATTATATGTCTAACTCCTCTACTCTTAACGAAGTGGTTTTAAGACCACGTTTTAAATTTGAAAAAAACCAAAACAATGAATATTTATTAGGTTTATTTGATAAAGCCAAAAAAGAACAAGACAACTTTATAGTTTCCAGAATAGACAATCATGTGTTTTTGAAATTACCCAAAAACAAACAACATTTTTGGTCGCCACAACTACATCTAGAAATTGATGAAATTGATGAAAATTCATGTACCATTCGTGGATTGTTTGGTCCCAACCCAACAGTCTGGACCATGTTTATGTTTTTTCATTTTATAGTGGCTGGACTATTTATTGGGTTTGGAGTTTGGGCTTATACCAATTGGGCCTTAAAAACAAGTTATGCACTGCAAATAAGCCTGATGTTTTTTATGGTAATTATATGGATAGCGTTGTATGTGATTGGGCAAATGGGCAAAAAAGCAGGCATGGAGGAGATGCATTTGCTGCATGGATTTATGCGAGATACCCTAAGAAACGCTTAATTTGAGTCTTAAAATCCTGAACGTACAACTCGCTTACTGACAAGCCGAGACTTGACTCTACAGATTATGAAAGCGCCTAATTATACCCAAATCGTTTTAATTGTTTTTGATCGTTACGCCAGTTTTTATTCACTTTAACGTATAGTTCCAAATGCACTTGTTTACCAAAGAATTTTTCCAGGTCTTTTCTGGCTTCCATACCTACCCGTTTTAAAGCTGCTCCTTTATGTCCTATAATGATGCCTTTTTGGGTTTCACGCTCCACCATAATTACAGAACGCATCCTAATGATGTTTTCTTCTTCAAAAAACTCTTCAGTATCAATTTCCACAGCGTATGGAATTTCTTTTTTGTAATGCAACAATATTTTTTCTCGAATGGTTTCATTTACAAAAAACCGTTCTGGTTTGTCTGTAAGCTGATCTTTAGGATAAAAAGGTGGCGATTCTGGAAGCAATTCTACAATACGGTTAAACACCTCTTGCACTTGAAAACCTTCCAGTGCTGAAATGGCATAAATTTCCGCATTTGGCACTTTGGTTGCCCAACTTTGCACTTGTTCTTCTAGCTGTTCTTGGTTTGATTTATCAATTTTATTCAGCAGTAATAAAACGGGGATTTTGGAATTGGTAATCTTATTAAAAAAAGTTTCGTCTTTCAGCTCTTTTTCACCAATTTCCACCATGTAAATTAGCACATCGGCATCATCAAAAGCAGATTTTACAAAATCCATCATGGACTCCTGTAATTGATAAGCTGGTTTGATGATTCCAGGAGTGTCACTCAATATCATTTGAAAATTCTCTCCATTCACTATTCCTAAAATCCTATGACGTGTGGTTTGTGCTTTAGAAGTAATAATGGACAACTTTTCACCAACAAACGCATTCATTAATGTGGATTTCCCAACATTTGGATTTCCTATAATATTTACAAAACCTGCTTTGTGCATCTTAAACATTTAATATGCAAAGATAGTTTTAAAATTTTTAAACGTAACAATCCCATGTCTAGTTAAAAAAACCTTGTCGATTTTATTCCTTTTTACTTTTTTCATGTTTGGTAACTTTTTAATGTATTAAACATTATGTAGGTTTTTTTTAATACTTTCGTAGTATAAGTTCAACCCTATTATAAAGAACCGTTTTTAAGTGATAAACAAATTGCTTTTTGCCTTTTTCATTACAGCATGCATCTGTTTCATGCCTACTATTTGTTATTCACAAGACACCCAAACAGACACAACTCACACTGCTGATGTTACCCCTTTTAGAAAAGGCAGATGGCTTACGGGATTAACAGGTTCCATAGGCTCAGGATCTTTTGAAAACACAAAAACAGATAATAAATCCATAAGCAATTGGTACAGAGTTGAAATTGGTACGGGAAAATTTATAATAGACCGTTTAAACCTTGGTATTTCGGCCAATATGGAACGAAGGAATGAAGAAAATGAAAACGAGGAAAATACTTCCGAGATTTTCTTTATAGGTCCAAAAGGCACTTACTTTCTTTCTCCAAGCAGCATTGGCTCTGTGTTTTTCAGTTTATCCCCTGGCTATGTTTTATACAGGGAAACCATTGGTGGATTGGATGAAGAAGTGTATGTTGAAAACGTAAATAAAGGTGGTGGTTTTGGGTTTCTTTCAACCTTTGGTTTTTCGTATGTTATACAAGATCGCGTATCTTTTGAACTTGGCCTTAACTATAATGTTTATTGGTTGAATTTAACGCAGGAAAACAATATCAATGAGAGTACAAACCAAAACTCTTTTGAGCTTAGCAACCTTTCCTTCTCTTTTGGATTTAAAATATTGTTGGACTCGAAACCTCTTTAATGAAAAAACTATTTTTCTTTATATTGATATGTATCTTTTTTATTCCTGATGGATTTGGTCAGCAAAAAGACGATGTGATCAAGTCCGACACCATCAATAAGAATAAAAAATTTCAATTTGTAGCCATACCCATAATTTTTTACACTCCAGAAACAAGCCTTGGCTTTGGCGCTGGAGCACAAGTATTTTTATTAAAACAAAAAAACATATACAACGATAGGGTTTCCAATGTTTTTGTAGATTTTATAATGACATCCAATAAACAGTTTATTATTGATGTGATCCCACAAATTTATTTTGGCAAAGGCGATTATTTTCTTGACATGAATTTTAAGTGGAAAATATTTCCAAACAATTTTTGGGGAATTGGCAATGACACACCCAATAGCAATGAGGAATCTTACGATATGACCTCACAAATATTAAAGGTCAGTTTTTTAAAACGATTGCCTCCAGCCCTTAATTTTGGTTTTGAGTACATTTATGAAAACCATGATGTAACCAAAGTTGTTGATGGAGGTCTTTTAAGCCAAGGAGACATTACGGGTAGCGATGGAGCTGTTATTAGCGGGTTTGGAGTGATTTTTAATTTAGATTCCAGGGACAATGTGGGTTCACCTCTTTCTGGGCATTTGCTTAAAATGAATGCCCAATTTTCCAGTGAACTTTTTGGAGCTACGGAAAATTACAACAAATTTATTGCAGACTTACGCACTTACCAAAAAATAGGAGAACATAGCATAGTTGCTTTACAATTGTATTACGAAGGGAATTACGGAAATCCTCCATTCCAGGGATTGGCCTGGTATGGTGGTGGCAATAGAGCTCGTGGCTACTATCAAGGAAGGTATATAGACAAAAGTCTGTACCTGTTCCAAGCAGAATACCGATATCGTTTTAAACCTCGTTGGGCTTTGGCTGGATTTGGGCTTATGGGTAAAGTAGCAAACAATCAAAAACAACTTTTAAGCCTAAACGATTTAAAACCAAGTGCTGGAGGAGGCATTAGATTTAAACTTTTAAAAACCCAGGACACTTGGGTTCGACTGGATGCAGGTATAGGTATTGATGGTAGCAATGGGGTTTACTTTGGGATTAATGAAGCGTTTTAAGTATGAATGTTCCAACAGTTCGGTATGTTCACCTCCTTCTATTAAATTTTTGTAGAATGGTCGCATATTCATTTTGCAGTTCTTTTCAAGGTAATGAAAAATTTATATGCATATAAATAACGGTTTAGCGAAAGCCAAATCATTTTTTTTGAAGTGATTCAATTTAGTTGCAGGAACTGGATTAACTAGCCAAAGCTCGTTGAGCTTTATAAAGAAACTTGTACAACATCCGAAATTTATTTAAAATTTAGTTTTTAAGTAAATCACCCATAATGAACCATCTTCCTTAAAGTCTAATTTGGTATGGATTGCCATCTCTTTTTGGATGCATATTAA